>JBGSOB010000028.1:0-21633 GCA_041739325.1 Treponematales bacterium | reverse complement strand
CTTAAGAAGGACTCGAAGGGCTCCATCCTCTGCCTTGTCGGCCCGCCGGGGGTAGGCAAGACGAGCATAGGCCGTTCGGTGGCCCGCGCCCTGGGCAAGGGCTTCTTCCGCTTCTCGGTGGGCGGCATGCGCGACGAGGCTGAGATCAAGGGCCACCGCCGCACCTACGTGGGCGCCATGCCGGGAAAGATCATCCAGGGCCTCAAGATCGTAAAGGAAAAGGGCCCGGTCTTTATGATAGACGAAATCGACAAGATGGGCGTTTCCTATCAGGGAGATCCTTCATCGGCGCTGCTGGAGGTGCTCGATCCCGAGCAGAATGTGAGCTTCCGCGACCACTACCTGGACTTGCCCTTTGATATCTCGGATATCTTTTTTATCTGCACGGCAAACACACTCGACTCCGTGCCCGGGCCCCTTATTGATCGCATGGAAATCATTCAGCTTTCCGGCTACATAGACCAAGAAAAGATGGAGATTGCCAAGCGCTACCTCATTCCCAAGAGCCTGTCTCACGCAGGGCTTAAGAAGAGCCAAGTGCGCTACACCAGAGACGCCATTCTCCACATAGCCAACGCCTACGCCCGCGAGGCCGGCGTGCGCAATCTTGAAAAATCGATAGACAAGATCCACCGCAAGATAGCCAAGGAAATCGTGCTGGCACAGGCGGAATCCGAGGCGGTCAAGCCATCTTATCCCATCGATAAGCCCAACATAGAAAAGTATCTGGGCAAGCCTATATTCCCGGAAGAGGTTTTGAAGCGCGCAGACCGTCCTGGGATTTCGGTTGGCCTTGCCTGGACGAGCATGGGCGGCGACGTCCTCCTCATCGAGGCATCCTGCAATCCGGGCAAGGAGGGCTTTAAGCTCACCGGGCGTATGGGCGAGGTAATGCAGGAGTCGGCATCCATCGCCTATACCTTCGTGCGCCGGATAGCCAGCGAGAAATACGGCATAGGGGCGGATTGGTTCGAGGGAAGGCAGATCCATCTCCACATACCCGAGGGGGCTACCCCCAAAGACGGGCCCTCGGCCGGCATCACCATGGCTACCGCCTTGCTTTCCTTAGTGACCGGTAAGAAGATAAAGGATAGGCTGGCGATGACCGGTGAGCTTTCCCTGCACGGCTCGGTTTTGCCCATAGGCGGCCTTAAGGAAAAGACGATAGCCGCGCGGCGTAATAAGATCAAGGACATCATCATTCCCCGGCAGAATCTTAAAGACCTAGCCGAGATTCCGGATTACGTGAAAAAAGGTATTGAATTCCATCCGGTGGATAGGATGGAAGAAGTCATTGAGATTGCCCTCTAGGGGAGCGTGCTATGCGGGATTATAAGATCTGGGAAGTTTTACTCAACCCTGCCTTGGTGGCAGCCGCCTTTGCCATGGCCTCCTCACAGCTTTTTAAAACCCTGCGCCCCCTCTTTGCCGGCAAGCGCCACGATTTCGACCTACGGCGACTGACGAGCTACGGCGGATTTCCCTCGGGGCACACTGCCTTTATTACCGCATGCGCCGCGGGGGTGGGGATAGACTCAGGCTTTAGTTCCTCCCTCTTTGCCCTAGCGGTAGTCGTTGCCTGCATCCTTATCTACGATATCCTTAAACAGCGCATGGTTATCGACCTAACGCGGCGCGAGACGGATAGGCTTTTGGCTGTAAACCGCCTGGAGCCTTTGGCCCGCACCCCGCAATTCAAGGCCCATAGCCTCTCCGAGGTTATCGGTGGCGGGGTCTGGGGCATTCTCTGCGCTGTGGGAACCAGTTTCGCGTATTCCCATTTCTAGCCATACCCTCCTTGCGCTTGCTGCAATTTGATTTTTTTAAATTCCTCATCTATACTCGATTTGATGAGTTTTTTTGAAGGATTGGGGCATGAATAAGATAGCGAATAAGATTTTTTTTCTTACAGGCGGGGCCGTTCTCTTTGTGGCCCTCTGCCAAGTGGCTGTAATTAGCTTTACCTTTGCCAGGGAGCTAAAGATGGACGCCGAACGCTTCCACGCTATGCACTTTGAATCCTTTGACCGTGGGGCAAAGGAACAAGTTGAAAACGCGATCTCCCTCCTTGTTGCCTTGAATAAAAAGGCTGAGAAGGGGGAGTTGACCCTGGATCAGGCAAAGAAGATGGGCGTGGAGCTTCTCCGCGAACTACGTTATGGAACGGATGGCTATTTTTGGGCCGATACGACCGAGGGCGTGAATGTCGTGCTTCTTGGTCGCCCGACCGAGGGCACGAACCGCCTGGAGGCGGTGGATGCCAAGGGTTTCAAATTCGTTCGCGCCTTCCTTGAGGCTGGGCCGAGAGAGGGCGGTGGCTATACGGACTATTACTTCCCCAAAAAAGAGAATGGCGTTCCCCTACCTAAACGTAGCTACACCCTTCTCTTTAAGCCCTTTGGCTGGGTAGTAGGAACGGGGAATTACGTGGATCAGATCGACGCCGTAGTAAGCGCGGAGATTCAGGAAATTAGCGCCGAGTCGCGTGGCACCATCATTCTGCTGGTAGTATTCAGCCTCTTAGCCGCTTGCGTTTCCATACTGCTTTCGCAGGTCTTCGGGCGGCGCATCGCGCGGCCTATCGGCCTCATTACTGCCACCGTGCGCGGGATAGCTGAGGGCGAGGCCGACCTCACCGCGCGTCTGGAGATTAAAACCAAGGACGAGATAGGAACCCTTTCCGAGGGCTTTAATGAATTCGTGGCTAAGTTGCGCGACATCATATCCGTGGTGCGCACTTCCACCGCTACCCTTGCCGAGATAGGGGAGAGCCTGGCCGCAAGCTCGGAAGAGACAGCTGCATCACTCAATGAAATAGCGGCTAACGTGGATTCGGTGAAAAAACAAGCCATGAACCAGTCGGCTTCCGTGACCGAAACATCATCGGCTATCGAGCAGATATCAAAGAATATCGAGTCTCTCACCCGCTCCATCGACCTTCAGGCCGAGCGCGTGGCCGCGTCCTCCTCGAGCATCGAGGAGATGGTTGCGTCCATACAAGCGGTAAGCATGACGGTGGAAAAAGAGGGCGAGCTCTTTACCCGGCTCTTGCTGTCTTCAGACGCCGGCAAGACAAAGCTTAACACCGTCAACGAACTTATCCGCTCCATTGCCGCGCAGTCCGGCAACCTCTTGGAGACAAACTCGGTCATTTCTGAGATAGCGGGGCAGACAAACCTTTTGGCCATGAACGCAGCCATCGAGGCCGCCCACGCCGGGGACGCCGGCCGCGGCTTCGCCGTCGTTTCAGACGAGATTAGAAAGCTGGCAGAGCGCGCTTCCGAGCAGTCAAAAGAAACCGAACGCGTGCTGCGCTCCATCACCGAGTCTATCGGCACGGTTGTCTCGTCTTCCACGGAGGCGGAGACCGCCTTTGAGGACATTCTGGCACTGATTCGCACCATCAATCCGCTTGCTGAGGAAATCAAGTCTTCCATGCGCGAGCAGAATACCGGCAGTAAGGAAATTTTGCTTGCCTTAGGCGGGATAAACAACATCACATCCGAAGTCCGTTCCGGCGCCACGGAGATGGAAACAGGGGCCAAGCAGATCCTGGTGGAAATGCAACACCTTATGCAAATAAGCCAGGAGATCCATCACTCGATGGATGAGATTGCCTCCGGAACCGGGGACATCAACAAAGCGGTAAATGAAATATCCGGAATGACCCAGGACAACCGCGAGAGCATCCAGGCGGTCAACGCCCAGATAGCCCGCTTTAAAACCTAGGTCTGCGGTAGAAAGCCCATAGCTGGGCTTTCTTTGATGAGCTTTTCTGGCTCGGCCCTAGGAGTAGAGGCAGAGATAGGCCGCTTGGGCGCGCATGCGTACCTTGAACTTAGAGTTTGCAGGCACGGAAAAGCCTGCGCCTTCGCTATAGTCGCGGTAGACGGATTCTCCAGGCAGCTGGGCTGAAATAACTCCAGACACAACCTTCATAAGCTCGGCCCCGGCGGTGCTAAACTCGTAGTCGCCCGCTTCCATGACGCCCACGGTCGCCTTGCCGGAGGGTGACTGAAATCCAAGAGACTTTACCCGGCCATCAAAGTATTCGTTGTTCGTTATCATGGCTTTCTCCTTCATATTTGAGGGGATGAGGCAGCTCGTAGAGGAAGCTGCCTGAAGCAATTTGAACTTCACTTGAATCATCCCTGCCCCGGCCTTTCCCAGGGCAGGGCGATTATAGGCAATTGCCCAGGCTAGGGGAAGATCCCTGGGCGAATTCCGCCATGGCATGCTAGTATCCCTTTCCATGGATTCCCCCATTGCGTCAGCAACCCCGGCCGCCCCAAGCTACCCCCAGGACCTCTTTGGTCTCTCCTGTTCCGAGCTCCAAGAAAAGGCTTCCCTCCTCCTTGCCGGCCGCGGGGCGGGTATAGCCAGGCGGGTCTTCTGCGATCTCTATGCGCGCGGAAGCTATACGCCTGTTTGCTACGGCCTTAAGGCGGAAAACGCAGCGGCTTGGAAATCCAGCTTTGATGCCCTCTGGCTTGAGCCTGAAACAAGCGTTGTGGAAGAAGGTGAATATGGGAGGACCATCAAAACTCTTTTCCGTTGCTCGGACGGCCAGGGCATAGAGACCGTCCTTATTCCCATGCCCGAGAAGGGGCCGGGGAGGGCAAGCCTCTGCGTTTCCAGCCAGGTCGGTTGCCGCATGGGCTGTGCTTTTTGCCAAACGGCCAGCCTCGGATTAGTGCGCAACCTCAGCCCAGGCGAGATCGTTTCTCAGGTGATGACGGCCCGCTTTCGCTTAGGTTGGTCCTTTCAGAATATCGTCTTTATGGGGATGGGCGAGCCCCTGGACAACGCCCCCGCCCTTATCGCCGCCCTCGGGGTCCTCACCGACCAAGCCGGTCTCCACATAGACGCGGAGCGGATAACCGTTTGTACTTCGGGGCCCCCGGATGGTATTGAAGCCCTGGCTGCCGCAGGCTACAGGCGCATGGGCCTCTCTATAAGCCTCAACGGGGCTAAGGATGAAACCCGCTCCGCCCTTATGCCGATAAACCGTGCCCAGGGCCTTGCGAGTTTAAAAAGCCGCTTAAGCGCCTATCCCCGTAGGCGGAATTTCGTGTTGGGCGTCAATTACTGCCTCTTACCGGGCCTGAACGACAGTTGGGCGGATGTAGATGCCCTCCAGGAATTCCTTTCCGGCTTGGGCCGTGTTTTAGTCAATGTCATTCCCTACAACCCGGGCCGTCCGGCCCTTGCGCTTGCTCCCAGCGAGGCAGAGATCCTCTCCTTTATCGACCAGCTTAAAGCGCGAGGCATTCCCGTAAGGCGCAGGCTCACCAAGGGCAGGGATATTATGGCAGCCTGCGGCCAGCTTGGCGCCCAAGCCGAGGCGCCCTCAATCCCTTCCGCGTGAATCCATAATATCGAGGGCCTTAAGCCAGGCCCCCGCGGCCTGGGCGCATTCCTGCCGTCCCGATACTCCGCTTTGGCTTGCCGCCTTAAAGCGCGCCGCCGTGCGCTTTATCGACGTTTTTGCCGCTTGGTAGGAGGGGTTGGAGGTGGGTGAGATATCCACGAGGCTGTAATCAGGAACCGGCAGATCCATGCCGGTAACGCGGAAGATAAGGTGAACGAAGTAGCCCACGGCCGAGCGTTGTTTCTGGCTGTACTCCTGGGCCCCCGAAGGCGCGTATTGAAGGAATGCGTGTTCCTTGAGAAGGTTTATGATTCCGGCGTAGTCCTGGACGAATTCCCTCTGTGTCACGTCCTAAGGCTAGGGCGGCCTTAAGCCCTTGTCAAATTCCAGCCGCCGATTGACAATATCCTGAATCTTGCTAATCTTATGGGGCCGGGCGCCGTGAAGGCATCCGCCTAAGGGAGAGATTCATGTTTATTAAGTGGATATCCAATATCATAGTGGCACTCAATTCCAATATCAGCCGTTCACAGCTGGCTGCTGGCATTGCCTGGGGCTTCCTCCTTGCCCTCGTTCCGGGCGGGAACCTTATCTGGATCCTTCTTTTTCTCCTCCTTTTTTTAAGCAAGGCAAACTACGGATTGGCGATGATAGTCGTCGCTATCCTCAAGCTCTTGGCCGCCCTCTATAGTCCCCTCTTAGATTCCCTGGGCTGGGCTATCCTCACCGCCCCCGCCTTGCAGGGAGGCCTGACCGCCCTCTACAACCTGCCCATAGCCCCCTTAAGCCGATTTAACAACAGCATCGTCTCTGGTGGCCTTGCCGCCGGCCTAGCCCTCTGGCTGCCGGTCTTTTTCTTAAGTAGCGCCTTAGTCGGCATCTACCGGAAAAAGCTAGCACCAAAGCTAGCCGATTCAAAACTCGTCAAAGCCTTCTTAAAGATTCCCCTTATCAAAGCTATCGCGTCCACTACCGCATCCCTGACCCGCATGCTGCGGGCGGCAGAGTAGGAGAAAGAGATGAACACGAAAACCGCTAAAGCCCCCAAGAGCCCTAAAAAAGCCCCCAAGCCGCACAGCCTTTTCCGCAAAGCCATACCAAAGGCTTTGTTTA
Source organism: Treponematales bacterium (assembly GCA_041739325.1). Lineage (GTDB taxonomy): Bacteria > Spirochaetota > Spirochaetia > Treponematales > JBGSOB01 > JBGSOB01. The sequence continues at coordinate 15,149 of JBGSOB010000028.1, read as the reverse complement.
CAAAGCGTATCCTAGGTCTTATCGAGCAGGAAAAAGACAAGGCCTTTCTCTTGTCATCCTTTGCGGAGGGCGAGCTCTCTTATACCCTTAAGCCTGGGCTTTCCGCCGCCGAGCTAAAGCGCCTCTCAAAGCTTGCCGCCGCCATCAAGGCAAACCGCGGGATACTCAAGGCCGGGCCCCTTATCGGCATCATTCTCCTTGTCTCAGGGATTGCCCTCTTTGCCCTCTTTTTTATGAACCCCCTCGTGGAATCCGCCGCCCAATCCGCCCTCCAGGGGCTTTTTAGCGCCAAGGTTGAGATTGCCCAGCTACGCTTCGAGCCTTGGCGTAGCCGACTCTCCCTCTCGTCCCTGAAGATCGCGGATAAAGATTCCCCTATGCAAAATCTCATTGATACGGGCCGCATCGAGCTCCGTCTCAATACCGCGGCCCTCCTGCGCGGCCGCCTCTATATTGAGGAAGCCAGCGCAGCCAGCCTTGCCTTTGGGACAGCGCGCGCAAGCTCAGGTGCCCTGTCTGGGGCGGCCCCTGCCACTGAGCCCACAGCGGCCGAAGACAGCTTGAAGAAGGATGCAGCCCCGCCCATGATTGACCTGGGAAAATTCGACGCTCAGGCCCTGCTTGAGCGTGAGCGGGATAAGCTTGCTTCCACTGCGGCTTATGCCGCGGCCGGAGAAGCCTATGCCGAGGCGAGCAATCGCTGGAAGGGAAGGGTGGATTCCTCAAGCGCCGCCTTGACGAGCCTGCGGACGTCGAGCCAACGCGCCCTCGCGATAGACCCGCGTAACATTAAAACCATCGCGGCTGCTACAAGCGCCATCAGCGATGTTCAGCAAGCCCTAGGCGCTGCCAAGACCACTGCCGCAGAGGCCTCTTCCATCTACGGCGACATTCGCCGCGACGCTGAGAGCCTTACCAGCCTTGCCCTCGACGCGAAAAAGGCCTTTGATACGGATTTTGCCTACCTGCGTAGCTTGGTGGATCCTAAAAGCGGGGCAGCCCTGGCCATGCTCGAGCCCTCCATCCGCCAGATCCTCTCTGAGCGAGCCCAGGTCTATCTGCATTACGGCCTGCGCGCCCTTGAAGTAGCCTCTCGCTTGAAGGCCTCAGCCCCACAAAAAGAGGGAGGGCCGAAAAAGAAGCCTCTGCTTGCCAAGGGACGCGATGTTTCCTACCCCGGTCAGCGCTATCCCCGTTTCCGCTTGGGGCTTCTGTCTTCGGATTTCAGCCTTGGTGGAGACCATTGGAAGATTGAGCTCAAGGAGTGGTCAAGCGAACCGCAGCTTGTGCAAGACCCGACATCCATCAGCGTCGTGTATACAAGCGCCTCAGGGATGGGTATTGAGGCCCAAGCCCAAGCCCAGCTGGGCTCGGAACTGGCCCAAGACCAGAGTTATCAAGTTAGGGCCCAGGGAAGGGGCATTGCCTTTGATTTGGCAGATGCCTTCGCTTCAGCAGGTTTGGGCGGTTTTTCCGCGAATCTGGACGCCCAGCTTGGGCTTACGGGAAACCAGGCTGGATCAGTCCAGCTTGAGCTGGGGATGAAGATGCTTGATCCCAAGGTTGCCCGCGCAGAAGGTAACTTTGGCAAGGCTATTGCCTCAGCCTTGGTGAAAAACAAGGGCCTCAAGGCCGATATCGCCTATAGCAAGAGCCCCGCGAGCAAGGAAAAATTCAGTCTGAAGACTGATATCGACAAGCTTGTACAGGCGGCAATCGCTGAAATCCTTTCCAATTACACTAAGCAAGCCCTTGCTGAGCTTGATAGGGCCATGAAGCGCTACCTAGCCGAGGAGCTGAGCCCGCAACTGGGGTCAAAGGCAGAGCTTGATGCCCTCCTTGAAAGAGCGCGGTCAGGCAACCTGGAGACGGAGGGGATTCGCTCCAATCTTGAGGGCAAGCTCAAGGAACTCGAGGCAAAGGCGAAGACCCTCGGGGCAAGCGTCTTGCCGGGAATTAAACTCCCAGGGCTCTAATCCCCAGGATTCCAAGCTGGGGCATCCCTCTAAGAAGCAGAGATGTCCCGGCGGCCTTTCTTTGAGTGAATATCTTTCAAAAATAATAATTTATTTTAGCGAATTGATTTGAATCTATATAGCTTGATCTATTCCCTACAGGATTTTTTGAAGAATTATTCAAGTAAATCGGTTTCGTAAATAAAGTTACATTTTTCTTGTCAGATTGGGAAAACGGGTTTAATCTTTTCCCAGGGGCTCGTGGATGCGGGCTTTCCATTAAAGGAGAGGCATATGGCAAGAAAAGGTCGGTTTGGGATCGCTACGGCGGTCGTGTCCCTGCTCGTCGTCGTGCTGGCGTTTAGCTTTGTTTTAGGCTGCGCCCTTGAGCCGCTTTCCGTTGACTCGGAAGCGGAAGATGCCCAGGCCCGTTCAAGCACCGGTAAGTCCGGTGTCATGTTCCAAGGCTTCTATTGGGACGTTCCCGCCGGCGGCACCTGGTATAACACGATGAAATCCAAAGCGGCTGGGCTTGCGAACATGGCTGGCGGCTACGGAATCGACGTCATGTGGTTCCCCCCCGTATCCAAGGCAGATAACGGCGCCTACTCCATGGGTTACGACCCCTACGACTACTATGACCTTGGAAGCTACAACCAAAAGGGCAGCACGGAAACCCGTTTTGGTTCTCAGGCCGAGCTCAAATCCGCCATTGCCAGCTATAAGAGCTATGGTATTGCCTCCATGGCCGACATCGTTCTCAACCACCGCTCCGGCGGCGCTTCCGAGAAGAACGGGGTAAACGGCGCGTCCAACTGGACAAACTTTACCGCCGTTGCCTCCGGAAAGAATAAGTGGAACTGGACGAGCTTCCATCCCAATGCCTACGAAGCCGCAGACTCAGGCGTTTTCGGCGGCTTCCCCGACGTAAACTTCAACAATTCCCCGGCTTATGGCGACACCAAGACATGGATGAACTGGCTCAAGTCCACCACCAACGCCGGCTTTACCCAGTGGCGCTTTGACTACGTAAAGGGAATCTGGCCTTGGGTAGTAAAGGACATGAAGGCCGCTACCGGCGGCGTCTTCTCCGTGGGTGAATACTGGGATTCCAATACCGGCACGCTAGACTGGTGGTGCGGTGATGCCAATGCCTCGGCCTTCGACTTTGCCCTCTTGTATACCCTCCAGAGCATTTGCACGAACGGTTCCGGCGGCGGGTATCTGCCCGACGTGCTCAACTACTCCAAGTCCTTTGCCGCTAAGAACCCCTGGCGCGCGGTTACCTTTACCGGCAACCATGACACGGACCCCATTAGCCGCGACAAGATGATGGCCTATGCCTTTATCCTTACCTATCAGGGCTATCCGATGATCTGGTGGAAGGATTACTTCGATTACGGCCTGGCTACCTTGGGCGGGCAGTGGGGTAACGGCATTAAGCAATTGGTGTGGGTACGCGGCAAGCTCGGTGGAGCCGCTCCGCAGATCGAACTCTTAAAGACCAATGACGGCGACTGCCTTATCTACGGTTCCAAGGGCTACTCCACATCCAGCCCCGGCTACATCGTGGTTATCAATGACCACCCCACGGCGTGGAAGGGTTCCTATGTGACAACCGGCAACTCCTACCTCAAGGGAAAGACCCTCAAGGCCTATGCCTGGCATTCACCGGTCTCCGGCCAGAACTACCAGCCGGCGAGCAAGACAGCCTCTTCCACCGGCTATGTTGAGGTGTATGCACCGCCCCGCGGTTACGCGGTTTACTCCGTAACCGGGCTCTAAAGATAGCCCGAATCAACTCTCTGTAAGCGTAAAACCGCCTTCCTTCGGGGAGGCGGTTTTTTTTGTAGCACGAGCTTGTCGTGACTTAGGTTGGGGTTAAAAGGATGAAGGGAAATTCGCTACGAGGCTTTTATTTAGTACTGCAGATTTATTCGGCGAGCTCTTTGCTACTGTAGCACTCTCCGGCGTAAACCGCGCGGATAGCGGTAACCAGTTCATCGATGCTATTGCCTTTGAGTACCCAACCGCGCGCGCCTTCCTTCAAGGCATGCCTGACAGAAATAGGATCGCCGTACATGGAGAGGATGATTGTCTTTGTCTGCGGGCAGCATGCGCATAAGGCCTTAGTCATGTCGATTCCGCCGAAATCACCCATAGCCAAATCTGAAAGGAGAATATCGGGTTGCAGTTTTTTAACGAGCTCCACCCCTTCTCTTCCATTGGATTCCTCGCCGACTACCGAAAAGTCGCTTTCCTGTTCCAGCAAGGACCGTATGCCCTGCCTCACCAGTTGGTGGTCGTCGACCAGGACGATTTTGATCATTAAGACTCCTCCACGGCAAAGGGAATTTCAGCGGCTATGCGCGTTCCTTTTCCCAGCCCCGTCACTATTTTCAGCTCACCGCCCAGCGCCAAAGCCCGTTCGCGCATACCGGTCAAGCCAACGCTATGCTCGGTCCGCTGGGGATCAAAACCGACTCCATCATCACGGACATCCAGGCGCACGCAATACTTTTGCGATGAGAGCCGCAAAGTCAGCCGGTCTGCCTTGGCATGACGGGCGGCGTTTGTGAAGGATTCCTGGATGATCCTATAGCAAGCGAGCGCAACGTCCCGCGGCAGGGCGTGTAGGGCAGCATCATGGATGAATTCGACATCTATTTTTGTATTGCGCTCGTATTCTTCAACTAGTGAGGCAAGGGCAATCAAAAGGCCGTCGCTGCGCAATAGACGGGGTGAAAGCATTGAGGACAAATTCCGAATCTTTCCTATGGCTTCGTGGACCGCCGCTTTAGCGTTCGTAAGCTCGGGTGATTCATGCTTGCGCTCCATCTGCTCTATCAGGAGGGTGGTATAGGTGAGATACTGGCCTAATTGGTCGTGGAGTTCGCTTCCTATAAGATTGCGTTCTTTTTCCTGTACGTCAATGAGGCGGTGGGAAAGCCTGCGGAGTTCCTCAGTGCGCTCTTCCACAAGTTTTTCCAAATGCTCGCGATGCTCTAGCATCTCCGCTTCTAATAGCTTTCTTTCAGTGATGTCGATGGCCGCCGTGCTAAGACCGGTCACAGTCCCGTCTTCCGCAAAGCGCGGGCGCAGATACATATCATAGAAATGCCGGCCATCGGAAAGATTGACCGAGAAATCGAAATGACGCGGCTCTGCCGCCTGCAAGACCTGATTCTTGATGTCTACAAGTTGCTTGGCGTTTTCAGCGCATAGAATTTCGTCATCCCGTTTTCCGATAATCTGGGCCTTGTCAAAATCTTTATGAGGATTCTGGACCCATGTGTAGCGCAGCTCCACATCGTTCTCCGCTAAGATGAAGGATGGGAAACTGGTTGCCATGACGAGCCTTTCTTCGTTTATCCGCGCGATAGCGTTTTGCTTTTCAAGCAGATCCTGTTGCGCGCGCAGGTCTTCAATAAGTTTTGTGCGTTCAGCCAGTAAGGATTCCAGCCATCGGTACTGTTCCCTGAGAGCGTCCTCGGTTTCCTTGACGCGGAGCATGAAGATACCCGTGGTGCCGATGACTGTGTCCACTTCATGGTTGCGCAGGGCCCCGATGATCTCTTCAAGCTTGCGGTACTGTTCTCGGAGGTCCGGTTCGCTTTCCATCTCAAGCCTTTATGCGAAGGGCCATGAGGACCTTTTCCCTGTTCCCCAGGTTGCCGACTATGGTTACCTTTGGCTCAGGAGCTGTAAGCACCAGGGTGGGGCTGACGAAGACTCCATTTTTTAGGGCAGTGTCGAAGTCTTGCAGGACGTCCACCTCTCCAATGGAATAGTGGCCTTTTAAATATTCTTCACAGATATCTTTGAGATTACGACGGGCTATCTGGGAATTGCCTTCCAGACCGGTGACATAGAGGGTGAACCGGTATTCTTCTTCTCTAGGGGATTGGGAAGCCTGCCCAGATTCCATCACAAAATACCACCGGCTGTTCCGGCCAGCCCATCATTCTTGCTTGGCAGGAGGCGTATGCCATTGTCAGTAATCAAAAAATCCTGATATTGGCTTGAATGTTTGGAACCGCGGGACTTGATGACGAGCAGGCTTCGCTTGAGCCGGTCCCCGTCTTCCAAAAAGCGCAGCCAAAGAAGGGTGTCGATGATCGAAGATATGCCGATGCCGCTGATGGCCACCCTGTCGTCATTGCCGCCGTTACTTTGGTTTGTCATGATGAGCATGATACCTTCGTCCTTACAACGATTGGCAAGGCGCATAGCGAACTCAAAGGATGCTCGGGTGGAGCCCATACGCTCAAAGGATGAGATGGCATCCACTACGACATGGGCAGGCTTGAATTCCGCAATCGTTTTAAAGGCGCGGATAAGGTGTTTTTCCGTGCCGTAGGCCTCCGGCATCGCGGTGATGACCTTGAGCAAACCCTTTTGTATTGAAGGCCTCAAGTCTATGCCGGGAATCAGCATGGTTGCCACCATCGCTTCCTCGGATTCCTCAAAGCCGATGTAGAGCACCTTCTCGCCCCGGTCGCAAGCGGCCTTGGCTATCGTGTTGGCCATTGTCGTCTTACCCGTACCGGAAGAACCGGAGATCAAGATGCTTGAGCCCATGCGGAAGCCTCCCCCCAAAACCTTATCCAAGGAATCGATGCTGGTAGAGACATGGGGGCCCATCGCTCGGTGCTGGAGCTCAAAACCTGAAATGGGTATAACGCTGATTCCGCCCTGTTGTATGACGAAGGGATAGGCATTGCGACTAAAATCCGAGCCACGGTACTTGATGACTTGAAGTTCCCTTGTGGACACCCAGGCGACAGGGCGCTGGATGAGCTTGATGACGCAATCCGCCATGAACTCAAGGAATTCGTATTTATCCGCAAGGCTACTGTTTTCTGAAGCCTTTACCGTGAGGATGGCCGTCAGCTTGCGGTCGAGCAGCCAATCGTTGAGAAAGTACATCTCGCTACGCTCGCGCGTGGAATTGTCGAAGAGCCGCATCAAGATATCCAGCGCGTCGAACACGATACGCTTTGCGCCGATGGCTGCTGCTTTTCCCTCGATGATTGCCAAGAGGGCATGAAGGTCGAAATCCCCCGAAATAACGGTGGCGGGGTTCATTCGTACCTCTATGATGGCTATTTTTCCCGCCTTTTCCAGCGTTGCAAGGTCCCAGCCCAGGGTGCTGGCGTTGCGGCGGATCGAATCGGCCCGCTCCTCAAAGGTAATAAAAATTCCACATTGGCCGACTAAAGCGCCTCGATAGAGGAATTCCAAGCCTATAATGCTTTTTCCCGTACCCGGACTGCCCTCTATGAGGGTTGTCCGCCCCTCTGGCAGACCACCAAAGAGTATCTCGTCAAAGCCGGATATGTATGAAGCTGACTTGGCTAGGTCTGAAGGGCTGGTATGTTCCATAGTATAAGAGTATACCCAATTGTTGGTCAAAGAAGTACGCAAACCCAAATTATTGCAGTATATATATTTTTATTTGCTTTTCTCAGCTCCTTTTAGAGCCGCAATTGCCCTCTATGTGTATTTTTTTTGTTTAAATCGCTATCCATCATGGATATGATACAGGATTTTTTTGTTTTTAACGGATCTGTATGATTAAAAATACCTTGCTTTATGAATTGGGGAATAAGATACTGATGGTAACATCTTGAACGGATTTTTTTTTTGAGGGTAGAAGGCTATGGCAGAAAAAAGGGGCCTTTCATGAACCGGGCGAGTAGAATAGCTGGGGGTATTTGCCTTTTCCTTGGGGGAGCCCTGATTATCCTTTTCGGGGTTTTTAAGTTTGTGCGTCCGGTAGAGGCCTACGTGAAGAGGGCCCGAATCACTTCCGCTGTGGTAAAGGGCTATGATTGCAAGAGCGGAGATTATGCAAAGAGCCCTTTATTCGTTGAGTACCAGCCGGAAGGATCCTCGGAGCCCTTGACCTTTAACTTGGATGTGAGAGCTAAGGTCTTTGTTCCACGTTGTGGGCAGACTATTCGGATTTATTACGATCCGGATGACCCTTATGATGCCAGAGACAGCTACCCGCCAACGCTCTATTTTTCGGCTCTCGTTCTCATGCTGTTTGCCGCTCCCTTTTTTCTGTTCGGCCTGCTTTTATTCATTCTTGCCATCCTCAACCGGGAATCCCTTTTTGACCTATCCCAGGGCGCCGGCGAGGGTGGAATTGCCTTTACTGTCGGAATGCGGATGGCCAAGGTCAACACCCTTGTTTTCATCTTTCTTCTTTTGCTGAAGCTTATAGCCGATATCCCTCGGCAAATTTATCCTGCTCCCTGGATTATCTTTTCCTTTATCCTTGTATTTGTCATTACCATCTCCGTTTTTGTCATTCTGGCAGCACTGAACCGAGGGAAATAGACACAATACTGAGCCTAGATGCTTTTATAAATTTGCCCAAAGCTCATATAGGATAAAAAGGGATGTTTACTTGAAAAATCGTGAATCCTAGGCAGAAAGCGCTAGACTGGTTTTATCTAGTGTATGCGGAGGGCTTGGTGTTAATGCGAAAATTCAGATTTATGTTGCGAATTCTAGGCGGGGCGCTGTTTGGTCTCATTCTGAGCGCCTGCCCGCCCTCGCCCTGGTCAGGCGATATCGTCTACGTAAAACCCGAGGCCTTCCTCGATGCAGGCGGAGACGGCTCAAGCCCTCAAAAGGCGGTTTCCAGCCTTACGCGAGCCCTTGCAGGGGCACGCAGTGGCAATGTTTTTGTTCTCCTACCAGGGATCTACAAAGAAGCGATCAATATCGAACTCAAGGACTATGGCCCGGATGGAATAAGCATTCGCGCGGATAGTCCGGGAAGCGTTAGCCTTGAGGGCTCCGGCACAAAAAAACAGGGGTTTTTTCTTGCAGGCGTGCAGAACCTGCGCATTGAAGGCATTGAGTTCCGCGACTACCGTGAAAGCGGAATGACCCTTATCTACTCCCAGGACATCTGCCTAGAAGGCAATCTTTTTGAGGATAACGGGGCAGACTCCCCCAGCGGCGAAGGCTATGGAATCAACGCCGGCTATTCGCGCTCGATATCGATTATTGGGAACCGCGTCTTGCGCAACGGGCCTGGTCCCGGCAAGGTCGCTCAGGGTTTTCTGGGCACGGGCATCAATACTTACGCCCTCTACGACAGCCTGATACAAGATAATATCTGCGAAGCGAATATCGGCGGGGGCATTTTAGTGGAGGACGGGGCGCGGGTTCTCGTTGAGGGGAATAGCTCCACGGCCCATCGCTCAGAAGCCCCCTTGTCTGATGGCGGTAGCTGGTGGTGCGGCGGGATATGGCTTGATGGTGGGCGTGAGATTAGGCTGCTGGACAACGTTTTTTCCGATAACCGCGCCGGGATTTACCTTAGCAATCTGGATGCGCAGGATATTAACAGCTGGAGTATAGAGGGCAACCGGCTTGAGGGCAACCAGAGCGGCTTTTTTCTCAATGCCTTCGGCCCCGGCCCAGGGCCGGAAGACCTGGCCCAGCTGTCTGGGAATACGCTTTCGGCCAACGCGGAGGATGTGGGACGCATTGATAGCGTTTACTGGAGCATTCAAGACGCAAGCGTGAGCGCAAGCCATGAGCTAGGCGGCCAGAGGGTCAAAGCCCAGGGAAAAACAGTCGATATCTCCGGTAACTGGCAGCTCTCCTGCCGCGTGGATCTGGAGTCTGGGCTGGAAGGGGATCGCTTAGAATTCCGCCTGCCCTATGCCCAAAGCGGGGGAGGCCTCTTGGAAGAGGGGGCCGCCCTGCTCTGTGTCGTTTCGCAGGGGCATTATTACGAACTCTGGTGGGACCCTGCTTCTTCGAGCGCCCCAGTTCAGGCTACAGAGGGAAGCAATTCATTCACCTTTTCCATTCCGGTAGAGCTGGAAATCGCCCAGTGGGGCTGGCTCCCCGATGGGGCATTCATAATCCCCGCCGGTTTCTCGGTGGTTTTTAGCCAATGAAAAGCTACAGCTGGTTTTTTAGCGATTATCAAGGCTTTCGCGACCTTGGTGTTTTGCGCAGCTCAGCTTTTTTCATATCTTTTCTTCTCTTGTTGGTGTGCGTGCCCCTCTTTACGCAAACCTCCACTCCAGAGCCCAAGGTTCGCCTTTTGTTTTTTCTAGATAAGAACATTAATGGGAAAAGGGATAGTGGGGAGGAGCCCCTACGCGGCCTGAGCATCAGTTCCCCTTCTTTTTTTAAGATTCTTGGTGAGGCTGAGATTTTGGTTGGGGAAAATCAAGTTATTAAGCTGAATGTCCAAGGAAGCTCAAATTCGGGCAAGGGCCTCGTTGCCTTTACTCTCTCAGAACCTGAGGAATCTCAAGCCCTGCCCGACATCAGAGTGCGCATTGGGACAAAAGATATGGAGCTTGGGCTTGCCGACGGATTTTTAAGCTCGCCGCTTGATCCTGCGTTGATGAATAGTGGGGATTATGAGGTGGTTCTCAAGGACCCAGGGCCTTGGGAAAGGCAGTGCGCACCACTGTATCCACCAGGCTGGGCCTATCCAAAAAATTATTTTTTTTATGGCTATCGCATTCCGGCTGGACCCCTGGAGGGCCAGGCCCACCAAGCCTTCGACATGTGGGCCCTTCCTGGAACCCCCGTCTTGGCGGGCATGGGCGGAGTGATTGTGGAAGGCCTCTATGATTGGCGCTTTGGTATAGCGGGGGCCCAGGGGACGGTGTATTACAATCATCTGGTTCCCGCGGTTAAAATCGGGCAACGCGTGAAGCGCTATGAGCTCGTGGGCTGGATTGCCCAGGGAGAGGGCAACCATCTGCATTTTGAGCTGATGCCCTCTCCCCAACGCCTCCTCTCTGCCTTCCCAGGATTAAGCGGCTCGGATCTCCTTACTAGCCCACTGAGAGGGGAGAGGGTTAGATACCCCTTTTTTTAGAAGCTGGGGCTGATGGTGACGCTTTGTCCGCCTATGCAATTGTAGTTGGCGCCCGTTGACCAGCGGCTATCGTTGATGAGGGGCTTGAACTCAAAGCTTGCTCCGGCGGGAATAGCCGTGCTTGTCCAAACCCATACATTGCCGCTTGTCCATGTGGCGCTCTTACCCACTGTCCAAGAAAGGGGAGCTCTCGAACCGCGTAGGAATATGGAATTTCCGTAGCCGGTATTGTAGACAACCTTGATTGTCGTGGTGACGATGCCATTTGAGGGCGATGGCGTGGGACTAGGGCTTGGCGTTGGCGTGGGACTAGGAGTTGGGCTTGGCGTGGGAGTCGGGCTGGGAGAGGGCGTAGCTGTTGGGCTGGGTGAGGGGCCAGGTTTGCTGGAATACCAGGTACCTGTAATCTTTCCGCCTGAGCTTCCCGTGGGAAGGAACCAGCCCTCGCCTGAGCGGCTTAAGTCTATTGTTTGGGCGCTGCCATTGGTGAAGATGAGGTTGGAAGCTGAAGCTCCAGGGATGGTGAAGAGCCACCAGGAATCGCCCTCGCTTGTCATAGCCTGACCCGGCCAGTTGTTTGAGCTTGGGTTGCCGTTAGAGCCCCAGTAGTAGCAATTGACTGAGTTCCAGAGCGCAGGGCCGCTGGCCTGGAAGTGAACCCTCAGTCCCAAGGGGCTGGGAGAGGGCGTAATGCTCGGCGAGGGGCTGGCGCTCGGGCTGGGCGTGGGGCTTGGAGAGGGATTGGGGCCTGATGTCCACAGGACGACGACAGCGCCTGCGGGAACCGTGCCGCTGAGCGTTCCGTTTGAGACGCTCAAGCTTGCGGCCGTGGCGCCGCGGTTGGCGTAGCTCCCGGCGGGGAGGGTCGTAGCTATGGAGATAGATGCGGCGGAGCCTGAGTTCACCAGGACGAGCCCACGGCTACCGCGTTCTATCATGAGGACTCGCGGGCTTGGATTGCGCAAGACCTCTCCCTGGCCGACCATTTCATTGCGGAAGGCGTTGAGGGCCTTCATATCATTGTCTTCCCATTCCGAGCTCCCCGGCCGAGAGAGCCAGAGGGGCGTCATTCCCGCGCGCGCGACCATGACGGCCCAGAGGGCCTTGCGCTTTTGGAAGGAGTAGGAGCGGGTTTCATTATGCTCATAGGTGTCGTGGTTTTCCGGATAGACTAAGGCCTTGTCCGCGGGAACCCCCGCCACGTCTGATACGTCTCCCCAGTTTTGCGAGTCGTAGGCTGAGGAAAGCTTCCAGATATAATGGTGGGCCGTCACGTCGTACATGGCTGTGTAGGCGGCTAGGTTGTCGCCCTTATCCATGATGATTTCGCCGTAGAGATAGAGGTTTGCGCGGTTATTGAGGCGGGCTAGCATGTTCTTCCAGAAAGAACCGGCCCAGCTTTGACCTCCGTCTTCCCCTACATCGGTTTCGACGTGCTTTGCTGCGTCAAAGCGGAAGCCGTCCGCTCCGGCGGCTACGCAATCGTTTAAGAAAGCGAAGATGACGTCTTGGACGTCGGAGCGTTGGGTGGCAAGGTCGGGGAGGTTCCCAAGGTTGCCCTGCGTGACCCAGTAGCGGTTTTTGTAGTCGGGAATGGTTCCTTTATTATGGTACCAGTCGGAGCGCTTTAAGTAGGATTCCACTTGGTCTGCCCACTGTCCTGAGTTTCCGTTGTCGGCAACGTGGTTGACGAGGGCGTCTACGATGATCTTGATGCCATAGGAGTCTGCGGCCTGGCAGAGGGCCTGAAAGTCCGAGCGCGAGCCCAGCTGGGCGTTGCCGATGGCGAAGTTTGTGGGCTGGTAGAGGAGCCACCATTCCCCGGTGGCCTTTGTGCCCTGGACGGGAGATGTTTGGACCCCCGCGTAGCCCGCAGCGGCGATGCGGGGGAGGGCGGCTTGGATGTCCGCGAAACGCCAGTTGTAGGCATGGAGGATGGCCCCATTCTCAACCTGGGCGGAGAGGGCGCGGGCTTCCGCGCCCTCGATGTTTTCACTAGCCGCCTCGATGGGGGAGTCTGGGGCTAGGCCGAGCTCAATGGGGGAGCAGGCAAGGACGAGGGCGCAGGCAAGGGCCGCGATAAGGGCAGATCCGCGCAGAATGGCTATCCGGATACTCTTCATGGGCTAACTCCTTGGGGCTGACAAGAACGCGTTTGCGGCCTAAGCTGATACTACCGCGCCCCTCTTGAAACCACGGTAAACCGGTTTCCCAGATCAGTCAACAAAAAATGAATTTTTATCCCTGGCCCTACCTCCCCATAGCCTATTCTGCAAAGCCTTAGGCCCCAGGGTGGGTGTGGGAGGGGTTGGCCCCTCCCACTGTCCAAAAAAGCATGAGGCAGAAAATCCTCCCAGCCCTCTTTTTTCACAATTGACAGTTTTGAGCTCAGGCATGAAACTGAAGACTGTGCGCATTTCCTTGTGCTAAGGAGTGGCCAATGAAAAAGTTATCCGTTTTTTTGCCTTTGGGCATAGGGCGGGAAGGGCGCTTCTTAGCGCCGGAGAAACCGCGTTTGGGGGCTGAGGAATAGCAGTGTAGTATGCGCAGGATTGGGTTTATATGCGCGATCCTGGGAAACCTAGCTCCACGAAAGCCGTCCAGCCCTTGGCCAGCCCTGGGTTTTTCGCTATCATGGGCTTTTACTTAGACTTAAGGAGCACAGAGTGGCGGCTACCCAGGGCGAAGACAAGAAGATCATTTACACTATGTACCGCGTCGGAAAACGGCACGGCACAAAGCAAGTCCTTAAGGACATCAGCCTTTCCTATTATTACGGCGCCAAGATAGGCGTTATCGGCCTAAACGGCTCGGGAAAATCGAGCCTCATGCGCATCCTTTCCGGGGTAGATACCGAGTTTGCCGGAGAGACGACGGTAGCCCCTGGTTTTACCATTGGGATGCTCGAACAGGAACCCCAGCTTACGCCCGGAAAAACCGTGAAGGAAGTGGTATCCGAGGGCGTTCAGGAGATTGTAGACCTCTTGGCCGAGTACGACGCCATCAATGAAGCCTTTGGCGACCCGGACGCGGACATGGACAAGCTCATGGACAGGCAGGGCAAGGTTCAGGAAAAGCTTGAAGCCATGGACGCCTGGGAGCTTGATAACAAGCTGGAATTGGCTATGGACGCCCTGCGCTGCCCCCCTCCCGATCAGATCGTTGACGTTCTTTCAGGGGGCGAAAAGCGCCGCGTGGCCCTCTGCCGCCTCCTTCTCAAAAAGCCCGATATCCTCCTCTTGGACGAGCCGACGAACCACTTGGACGCCGAGACGATAGCCTGGCTTGAAAAGCACCTCCAGCAATACGAGGGCACGGTTATCGCCGTAACCCATGATCGCTACTTCTTGGACAATGTGGCCGGCTGGATTCTTGAGCTCGACCGCGGCGAGGGTAGTCCCTGGAAGGGGAACTATTCCTCCTGGCTGGATCAAAAGCAGAAAAAGATGGCTATGGAGGAAAAGGGCGAGAGCGAGCGGGCAAAGACCCTCCAACGCGAGTTGGATTGGATTCACATGAGCCCCAAGGGCCGCCATGCCAAGGGCAAGGCCCGTATTAACGAGTACGAGAAGATGCTCGCGGAAGAGGGACGGGAAAAGCTCAAAGAAACCAAGATCTTTATTCCCGCCGGCCCACGCTTGGGCAACCTTGTCATTGAGGCAAAGGGCCTTTCCAAGGCCTATGGGGAGCGCATCCTCTTTGAGAACATGGAGTTCAGCCTGCCCCCCGGCGGCATAGTCGGGATTATCGGCCCCAACGGGGCGGGAAAGACGACCCTCTTTAAGATTATCGTAGGCCAAGAGACGGCGGATTCCGGCACGATCCGCGTAGGAGAGACGGTAAAGCTTGCCTATGTTGACCAGAGCCGCGAGCTCTTAGACCCTAATAAGTCTGTCTGGGAACAGCTCTCGGACGGCCAGGATATTATGAAGCTGGGCGGCAACCGCGAGGTAAACTCCCGCGCCTACTGCTCCTGGTTCAATTTCTCCGGCACCGACCAGTCAAAGAAGGTGGGGATTCTCTCTGGCGGTGAGCGCAACCGTTTAAACCTTGCCATGATGCTTAAGGAGGGCTCGAATGTCCTCCTCTTGGATGAGCCGACAAACGACCTTGACGTGAACACCATGCGCGCCTTGGAAGAAGCCCTGGACGCCTACGCCGGCTGCGCGGTAGTCATCAGCCACGACCGCTGGTTCTTAGACCGCGTCTGCACCCATATCCTTGCCTTTGAGGGCGATTCTACCGCCCTCTGGTTCGAGGGAAATTGGTCCGAATTCGAGGAATATCGCCGCAAGACCCTCGGCGCCGACGCCGACCGGCCA
>JBGSOB010000013.1:0-7373 GCA_041739325.1 Treponematales bacterium | reverse complement strand
TGGAGGTATGAGGAATTGCTGCTTCTGGTCGTAGGGTTTGAAGACCGGCGCCGGGCGTGTTCGCTCTTTCATAAGAAATTTTATCAGGTTTTTTCAATTTTGGGTATAAAAAAGGGGCTATCCTTTTTGGACAGCCCCTTGCTCTTTGTGCCTTAGGACGCTTCTTGTATGGCGCCCATGGGGCAGGAAAAAAGGCAACGCCCGCAGTTTGTGCACTTGGACTCATCAACTACGGGAGCTCCGACTCCATTCTGGGAAAGGGCTCCCACCGGGCAGACGCGCACCGAGGGACATCTATGGTTTTGCGGGCAATACGCCGCCACTATCTTTACGGCCATGGCTACCTCCTATGATGGGTAAATATATATGAGAGGAGCCATGGCTGTCGGTGACCTAGGTCACGTTGAAGAGTATTCCCCTCATTAGACGGAGAGAAACTCAAGGCCCTCCCAGTTGATCTTTTCCTGGGCATCCAACAGCTCCGCATTGGCTTGGACGTGCTCTACCCGGCCCACAAACATGACGTGGGAGCCGGTGCGGATGGAATCCACCACCTTGCACTCGATGTTCACCGGGCAATCGCTCAGGATGGGGGCGTTTACCTTTACCCCTTCTCCTAGCGTCAGTTTTGAAATGGCGAGCTTGTCTATGTCCCTGCCGCTAGTGCTGCCCAGGTAGCCAAAGGCTTCCTTCAGTTCAGGCGGCACGAGGTTTACGATAAAACTTCCGCTTTCCTTGATGACGGCGTGGGAGTGGCGGGAGGGGGCAAGGCCGATCATGATCATGGGCGGGTCGTAGCTGCAATTGCATGCGTAGACGATGGGCGTTGCGTTGTTCTTCCCGTTTTTATCCCGACAGGTGAGGATGATGGCCGGTTTGGGATTGAGGGGGGAGCCAAAGCTGGCTGATTTTTTTTCCACGGTATGCTCCTTGCTCTGTAAGGTATGGCTTGGCGGGCTGGGGGGCAAGCGGAAAATAATATGCTTGTGCCTAAGCCAACCCCAGCCCTTCCTAGTTTCCGGCCGCTTTGGCGGTCTTGGCTAACTTGTCTAAAAAGAGTTGCACCTCGTACTGGTTGTCTAGATCAATGACGCGCAAAAGCTTGTTGTAGTCTTTGCCGCTTAAGCTCATTAGGTCCTTGCCCTTGAAGCGGATGAGGGCCGTCTTATCCTTGAGCAGTTTGTAGGAATAGGGTTTTTCCGCAAAGAGGGCCTTGTTTTCATCTTCCATTCGAGTCTCCTCGCCTTCTAGGCCGCGCGCGCCTTATTTTTTGAGGGCCTCGGAGATGGCTACGGCCACCGACACCGATGCCCCGACCATGGGGTTGTTGCCCATGCCTATGAGGCCCATCATCTCAACGTGGGCCGGTACGGAGGATGAGCCGGCAAACTGGGCGTCGGAGTGCATGCGCCCCATGGTATCCGTCATGCCATAGCTTGCTGGGCCGGCGGCCATGTTGTCCGGGTGAAGGGTGCGGCCGGTGCCGCCGCCGGAAGCTACCGAAAAGTATTTTTTGCCCTTTTCGTTGCTTTCTTTCTTATAGGTTCCGGCAACCGGGTGCTGGAAGCGGGTGGGGTTGGTTGAGTTTCCGGTAATGGAAACGTCGACGCTCTCCTTCCACATGATGGCCACGCCCTCGCGCACATCGTCCGCCCCGTAACAGCGCACGGCTGCCTTTTCGCCCTCGGAGTACTTATACTCTTTGACGACGGTCAGGGCGCTGCTGTAGTAGTCGAACTGGGTTTGGACGTAGGTGAAGCCGTTGATGCGGCTGATGATCTGGGCAGCGTCCTTCCCTAGGCCATTGAGGATGACCTTGAGGGGCGTTTTGCGGGCGCGGTTGGCGGAGCGGGCAATGCCGATTGCCCCCTCGGCGGCGGCGAAGGACTCGTGACCGGCAAGGAAGCAAAAGCACTGGGTTTCATCGGAAAGGAGCATTGCAGCCAAGTTGCCGTGGCCGAGGCCTACCTTGCGGTCGTCCGCCACCGAGCCGGGAATGCAGAATGCCTGGAGTCCTTCGCCGAGGGTCTTGGCAACTGAAGCGGCGTCTTTGTCTCCCTTTTTAAGGGCGATGGCCGCGCCGACGATATAGGCCCACTTGGCGTTTTCAAAACATATCGGTTGGATGGCGCTTACGATGGCGGCAACGTCGACGCCGACTTCGTCGCATAGTTTCTTGGCGCCTTCGAGGGACTCGATACCATATTTTTTCAAGAGGGGAAGGATCTGGTCGATCCTGCGCTCGTAGCTTTCGAATAATGCCATTTTTCCGCCTCCCTTTACTCGTGCCTGGGGTCTATATATTTCGCCGCTTCCGCGAAACGTCCATAACTGCCCTTAGCCTTGGCCAAGGCCTCGTTGGCGTCTACGCCTTTTTTTATGGCGTCCATCATCTTGCCCAAGCTTACGAACTCGTAGCCGATGATGGCGCCTTCCTTGTCTACGGCAAGCCGCGTGACATAGCCCTCCGCCATCTCAAGGTAGCGCGGGCCTTTTTTGAGGGTGGAATACATCGTGCCCACCTGCGAGCGTAGTCCCTTGCCCAGGTCCTCGAGGCCGGCGCCGATTGGCAGGCCGCCCTCTGAGAAGGCAGACTGGCTGCGGCCGTAGATGATCTGCAAAAAAAGCTCGCGCATGGCGGTGTTGATGGCGTCGCAGACTAAGTCGGTGTTCATAGCCTCGATAATCGTTTTGCCGATGAGTATCTCCGCGGCCATGGCGGCAGAGTGGGTCATTCCCGAACAACCTATCGTCTCCACCAGGGCTTCTTGGATGATGCCTTCCTTGATGTTGAGGGTGAGTTTACAAGCCCCCTGTTGGGGGGCGCACCAGCCCACTCCGTGGGTGAAGCCTGAGATGTCCTTGACTTCCTTTGCCTGCACCCATTTTCCCTCTTCGGGAATGGGGGCGGGGCCATGGTAGGCCGCTTTGGCCAGCTGGCACATGTGCTCCACTTCTGTCGAATACATCATGAAGGTTTCTCCTGACTTGGAATAGAAAAAGATAATCTCGTACTCTTTGCCAATGAACTAAGCATATAGCAAAGCATTTATTTTATTCTAGGCGGAAGAAAGGCGAAAATCGGGTCTGGCTTAATATAAAAAAAAGGCCCCCACAGCGGCTGGCTGCGGGGGCTGTCTAATGTTTTCCCAGCCTTGGGCTTGGGGGATTAGGGCAGAAGCTCGAAGTTCTGGTTAGCCGTCGTTGCCCCCGCGCTCACCACTACGTCTTGAATGATGCCGACGACGCTCGCGTCCGAGCCCACCGCGTAGAGGTCATAGGTTCCAGCGCCCATGAAGGCCAGCACGTAGCTTCCCTCGGCGCTTACCAGGGTTGAGCTGTAGGCGTTTTGATAGACCTCCCCATCGGCGCCGGCGACCGCTTCGGAAGTCTGGTAGCTGTCATTGGCGTAAGCATAGACGGCTACCGCCGCGGTCTGGCCGTTGTTTCCGGTGATCTTGCCGGCCTCACCGTCTACGATGGCGCGGATAGCCGGTTTGAGCAGGTAGCCGTTGGCGTTCTTGACCAAGGCCTTGCGTACGTCGAAGTCGATGGTAACGGTCAAACCGCCGCTCAGGGGAACTTGGAAGGCGTTGACGATCTTGAAGCCGGTGGCTGAGGGAAGGGTAGCCTCGTGCTCAGAGTCGTCGGTTTCCACTACCGTGACGGAGTCAACGCCCAGGCGGATCTGGTTAACCTGGGTACCGGGGGTGAGTGCTATGCCGCCGATCTCCTCAATGAGGCCGTTCTGAAGACTTAAGAGATTCACTGAAAGGGCAGGGGATAGCTCGGTCGTATCCCATGAGCCTTCACCGGGATTGGCGTCGGCGCTTTCATTCACGCTCACCGAGCTGACAACGATGTTCACTGCCTTGACGGTAGAACTGTCAACCGGGGCGTCCGTCAAATTGAAGGTGACCGTCGTAGCGTTGTGTAGACTTCCGTCACAGGAGACGGCGAGAGCGGATGCGGCTAGGGCGATAGCGAAAACGCTTGTGATTATGATAGCTGTGCGACTCTTCATGATGACCTCCTTGGTCTTGCCGGAGGACGCCCTGCTGGGCTCTCTCATCCGGTCTTCAGTAAGCACTACCCGGCCTCCTCGGTTTTGGTTGCGCGGCTTTTGCGTTTTTTTTCAAGCCGCGCTACACTCAGGGGGCATGGATGAGATAAAAGCCGATGACGACATCCTCTATATACAGCGGGTCCTCTCTGGTGATTCGGCTGCTTACGCCTTTTTGGTAAAAAGACATAGCTCGAATCTGCAAAACTTCTGCGCCCTTAAATTGGGTAGCTGGGAAGACGCTGAAGACGCTGTACAGGACGTGTTTATTCGCGCCTATCGAGCCCTACCTCGCTTCCGTCTGGGCTCTTCTTTCCGCGCCTGGCTCTTTGGCATAGCCTCCAATCGTCTCAAAACACGCTATGCGGCGCGTTCCCGTGAGCGCAATCTCCTTGCCCTCAGCCAAGCCGAATTCAACCTGAAAAGCCCGGAGGGGCGGGGCGGTGACGTGGAGCTGGAAGCCCTGCGCGCACTGGAGCTTTCGGCCCTGCGCCGGGGAATGTCAGGCTTGGATGGACTGAACCGCCGCGTGCTTGAGCTTTATTATGGGGCCGGACTCGACCTTGGGGAAATTTCCCAGGCTACCGGGCTTAAGATGGAAGCCCTTAAATCCAGGCTCTTTCGCTCACGGAAGAAACTTATGGAAATTCTTCTGCCGGGCGCAACCGATGGCAAGGATGAGGGGTAGTAGTGAATATGGACTGTAAGGAATGCGCTCGCTGCGCGAATCAATGGACTGCCTCTCAAAAATCGCCAATGGCGGATATAGCAGGTCTTTCTGCGCTGAAAACCCTTGAGGCCCACATCCTTAGCTGTCCGAATTGCCGAAAGGCGTATGCCGCTCTGCTTCCGCTCATGAAACGGGAAGCCGGCCTTTCTCCCTTTATGGATGACAGCGCCACGAGCGAGCGGATCCTAACCCGCGTTATGCAGGGGATTGAAGGCATAGATGCCTTTAAGCCACTAGCCCAGCCTCGGCATTATTCTCTTTTCTCAAGGATCATTCTGCCCCTAGCGGCCGCGGCTGCCATCGTTTGCGGCTTTATCTTTGGAATTCCCGCTCTGAGGAATGAGTCTATGGTTGAGGTTCGCTTTAGCCTTGAGGCGCCCGAGGCATCAAGCGTGACGCTTGCCGCGGACTTTAATGAGTGGTCTGGCCTTGAACACCCGCTCAGTCGTTCCGCTCAGGATGGATCCTGGGAGATTTGCGTACGGCTTAAGCGTGGAAGGGCCTACCGCTATAACTTCGTGATAGACGGCCAAAAATGGATAGCGGATCCTAGGGCCCAGATTATCCAAGACGACGGGTTTGGGAACCAAACCTCCTCGCTGACTATATAGGGGGCTGATTATGGGAAAAGACAATACTATTCCTAAGCTTAGGTTTATTACGCTCTGCTTTGCCCTCTTCTTTTTCTTGGCCCCGCTAGCTTTGGCCCAAGCTGGGCGCTCGCCTGGAACGAACGGTGGACAATCTGGCGGTAAGCAATCAGGTTCTGGGGACAACTCAGGCGGGGCAAAGCAATCAAATGCCCAGGGAGCTCGTCCCAGCCAGGCCCCAGGCAAGTCTGGGAGTACTCTGCAGAGGGCTGGCGGCGAAACATCTCAGGATCCGCACGGGTCTCCTGAGCAGGAAAGGGCTTCTGAGCAGGAAAAGGCCCGTGATGCTTTCCGCGAGTGGCTTGCGCATTCTCGGGGCATGGCCGTCTATAGGGACCATAGCCGCGCTTTTTCCTACCTAATGGAGCCTGCCTTGGATGCGGGTTTCCCCGAAAGCGTAATACGAGAGCGGATAGAAGAGGCAGCCTTTAAAAAGGTTCCTGCCGACCAGGCCCTTGAAGCTCTTAGGCGTGATGCGGAAGATTACCGCTATCTTGCCACTTTAGGTTCCCAGGCCGGGTGGCCTCCGGGGCGGGCTGCGGGCGCCTTCTATGGAGAAGCCAGCTCCGCCTTACGCAACGGCCTGGGAAGGTCGGTTATAGAGTCGGTGTTTTCACTGGCAGGAATAGTCGTTCTTGATCCACGGCGAGCCGCCGCTGCCCTTTCCACCCTATCCGCCTATCAAAAGGCCCATAAATGTACGGAGGAAGAGGCGGCGCGCTTTGCCAGCGCTTTGGCCGCATCCCGGCTTAAGGCCAAGGACATTCCCTCTATACTCTCTCTAGCCAGTCGGAGCGCCCAACGCGGCCTTTCTCCCGCAGACTTCCGCTTGCGGGTAATGGAGGCCCTGCGAAGAGCCAAGTCAATCAAAGACATCGATACGGCCCTGACGAGGCCATAGTCTACTCAGTCTAAAACAGATCCGGACAGTCCTGCTGCGGCCGCCTTTGGCGCGGCATCACGAGGAGCGGCTTCTTTTATGGCAGCCTTCGGCGGAGGCGCTTTGGGAAGGTCGTCGTAGCGGCCGGAGTTGTTCCAGAATGTCAGGCCTACGTTGGCGCTCTCCCGTACCCCGCGGATCTGCCTCAATACGTAGTCCGGCCCATAGTACTTACGGTCCTGCCTCACGTTCATGGAGAAGGCTTGGACCCAGGGGCGGACCACCACCTGATACCTGCCTATATAGGTATTGCGCAGGGTCCCAAAGTAGTAGATGCGGAATTGCCGCTCAACCTCCGGGGCCTGGGCGTAGAAGTCCTGCTCGAAGTGGCTGGGATAGTACATGGGACAAATGACGTCCACATAGCGCTTGAGTATTTCCACGTCTTGGCCGGTGCGCACCCCGGTGCGGTAGTAACCGTTGGCCCCATAGATGTCCACCGAGATGGGGGCGGCTATGTTTTCCCTGGCAAAGGAGAGGAAGGACATGAGGGCGGATTCCTTGTCCATGCCGGGGTCGCGGAAGCGGTAGGAGGCGTCGCCTAAGTTTTTCCCGTCGGTGGGAAAGCGGATATAGTCGAATTGCACCTCGTCGAAGCCGCGTTCGATGATCTCCTTGGCAATCTCCACGTTATAGCGCCACACGTATTCGCAGTAGGGGTCGACCCAGTATTCCTGGATCATCTTTTTCTCTAGCTCTTTGGTAGCGGCCGCGCTCGGGACGGGCGTTGCGCTTGCTGTTGCCCCTGGGGCCCCGGCACCGGGTACCCCCTTAAGGGCCGCCGGCGCGGGCGTGGCCACGCTAGATTTTTTCTCTATCCAGTCATAGCCCTGCCAGGGGCTGCCTGCCTTGGCGTCCCATACCGCGTATTTGCCGCCCCCGTGCTTGTAGACGATGTCGTCCTTGAAGACAACGATGCGCGCAACAAGGTAGACACCGTCTGCGCGCATGGTAGAGACGAACTTTTCCACGTCTATAGGGTTCACCGTT
>JBGSOB010000009.1:0-3077 GCA_041739325.1 Treponematales bacterium | reverse complement strand
CCAGGTAGCCGCCGTATTCCGTCCAAGGCTGGACGGCTATGCCCTCGCTCAAGCCGCGCGCTTCAAGAGCTGCGCGCAAGCTTGCGGCCGCGGAATTCGCCTGGCGATAATCCTTGATCATGACAAGAATCTGCTGGCTCGCCTGGCCTAAGCCCAGGAGGGCCTTGGCATCGCTTAAGGAAATGAAGAGGATGCTCTCGTCCATGCTGTTCACCCCGGAGCGTATGATGCCCGATACGGTGAACTTTTTCATGCGTAGCCCGGCGTCGCTCTTTTCCAGCACAAGCTTGACGCTCGAACCCAGCTCAAAGCCTAAGGCTTTTGCCAGTCCTTCTCCAATGAGGGCCTGGCCGGGTTTTGAGGGGTAGGCGCCGCCGGGTAGTATGGACTTTTGCAGCATGAGCATGGATTTTTCGCCCTCAAGGTCTCCGGCCAGGGTGAGGGCGGGGCGAACGTCTTCCCCATTGGAGAGCAAAACTCCAAAGGAAAGCCTGTCGTTGACCGATACCAGCTTCGTGGAAAGGCTGGGCTCCTCTTTGATAGCAGCGATAATGGCCGCGGAATCATCCACCAGCTCGTCCACCGGCATGAACTTCTCGCGCTTCAAAAACTCGGCGTTAACGATGCGGATATGGCCGCTCGTGTTCTTTGTGTAGTTCTTGACGATGGAGCCCATCATGCCCATCATGAGGCCGCCCATCATCATATTAGTCAGGACGGCGGCAAGTACGCAGATGACGGCTAGGGCTGAGCGCAGTCGGTTTCGGCCTATGTTTAAAAGGGCCATTCGTAAAAGATACATGCGCCTTCCTCCTTAGTTCGAACGCAGGGCGTTGGTAATCCGCATCCTGCCCGCCCGGCGGGCCGGGATATAGCTTGCCACAAGGGCCGTAAAGAGGCCGAAGCAGAAGCCGAAAAGAATGGTGAGCGGATTCCACTCGCCATAGAGGGTGCCCCAGATGGGTATGCCGGTTGTGTCCATCTTGCCTGCCATCTTATCCAGCGGCATGCCTATGAGCACCGCCTGCAAGCTTAAGAGGAAACCTAAAAGCGCTCCACCGCTGGCGCCTATCAAGCCGATAAGCAGGCCCTCGGTTAAGAAGAGGCGCGTTATCTGAGAGCGGCGGTAGCCGAAGGCCCCCAAGACCCCTATTTCTCGTATCCGCGAGTAGACGGACATAAGGATGGTGTTGACTATGCCCACCGCGGAGATAAAGAGCAGCACCACCACTAAAACCATAGAAAAACCGCGTTTTGACTTTGAAATTTCCATGAAGCTTGAAGCCATCTCGTCAAGAGAAAAGATTTCCATGCCCGGCAAGAGAAGACGGGCTTTGTCGCGGGCCGCGTTGGCCGCTGCTAAAAAGGGGCGCAGGCCGCCGGGGTTTGAGACGGCGGCGCGTATCTCCGTGACAAGGCCGTCTAGGTCAAGGAATTCATTCGCTTGGGCATAGGAGATAAAGACCGCGCCTGAGTTGAGGTTTGGGTCTGGGCTTTCCACTAAGCCCACAATCTTGAATTCCTGTCCGCGGTTTGTGTCATAGCGCGCCTTGGCATATAGGGTCACCCGTTCGCCTACGCCTAGGCCCAACTCCTGCGCCAGGCTTATGCCTATGAGTATCTGCGCTTCATCATCCGGTTTTATTTCGCTTGAAAGCCAGGCGCCCTTCGTCTGGGCCTTTATCTTAAAGACATCGGGGTCCAGCCGGGGGTCTATCACCGTTGCCTTTACCGGCAACTCTCCGGCCGGGCCGGATACCTGGGCCTGGAAGGGGGTGCGTGGGGTAGCGGCCGCGATTTCCTTTATGGAAAGCAGAGCTTTCATGACCTCTTGAGGATTTTCGATTCCCTCTTCAAGCGGGCTGGACATGCGGCGCTGCCCGTAGGCGGCGCTGGAAAGCCGCAGGCCGGACTCCGAGTAGTCGGCCATGGAGTAAACTGCGGAGGCGTCCATGCCGCCCATGATGGAATCCATATACACAAAGAGGCCAATGCTGACCGTCATGGTGAGCACCGTCAGCAGGGTGCGGCGCTTGTGCCTCAAAACGTTGCGCGCCGCTATGGCAAGGTTGGCTGCCATGGCTTACTTCCTTATGTCCGCGTGGACGGATCCGTCGCGGATAGTCACGACGCGGCGGGCATGGGCTTGGACCAGGGCGTCGTGGGTGGAAAAGATGAAGGTAGTTCCGCGTTTGGCGTTTATGTCCTCCATGAGACTGACGATCTCGCCCGCGGTTTGTGAGTCTAGGTTGGCGGTGGGCTCGTCTGCTAAAACCATGAGCGGCTCCTTGACTAAGGCGCGGGCTATGGCCACCCGCTGTTCCTGGCCGCCAGAGAGCTGGCGCGGGAAGCGATCCTCCATGCCCGCCAGGCCCACGGCGGCTATCATCTCGCGGGCGCGCTCGGCCATTTTGCTTTTTGATAATTCCTTCTCGATAACCAGTGGCAGCTCCACGTTTTCCTGAACGGTCAGTACCGGTATCAGGTTGTATGCTTGAAAAATAAAGGAAATTCGCTTTTTACGGTATTCGGCCAGAGCGTTCTCCGTCAGGGCGTGGAGCTCGCGGCCCTCGTAGACCACACGGCCCGAGCTAGGCAGGTCCAGGCAACCGACGATATTGAGCAGGGTTGTTTTGCCTGAGCCCGATGGTCCGACTATAGCAAGGAATTCACCGGATTCCACCCCGAGGTCTATGCCGCGCAGGGCCCTTACCTCTTGCGCGCCGGAACGATAGAGCTTGGTGATGCCCTCAAGATTCAAAACGGCCATAGAATCCTCCTCTTATGAGCCGAGCTTCGCCTTTAAAACGGCGATCATGCTTTCCATTCTGGCAATGTAGCCTGTGAGGGCGGCTTCGCCCTTGCTGGTAACGCTTGCTTCCGTATAGGGCTTTGCCCCGCGGAAGCTCTTGCTGATGGTCAAGTAGCCTGCTTCCTCCAGGTTTTTCAGCTGAACCGAGAGGTTGCCCGAGCTCATGCCTAAGGCTTCCTTTAACTCGGTGAATCCGGCGCTGGCCCCTGGGCTGGATGCCAGGAATGTCAAGATAGACAGGCGCGCCGGCTCATGGACGATGCGG
>JBGSOB010000203.1:0-38079 GCA_041739325.1 Treponematales bacterium | reverse complement strand
TGTATTACCGTCATGTGCCGCTCGGCTATTTTTGCGAGCGAACCATGAAGGTGTATGACCTGGAGAAGTACCAGTTCTAAAGGATCATGCTTTACACTGGTGTAAGGAAAAAGTGTAAAGTATGATCCTTTTAGGACCTTTGTATGCTTTCATCCTGTGTGATGAACACAAAGGTTTTAATTGAATCCAACGTTCCCGGCGCTCAGATCCGCATTGGCGGGCGTGATTACGGGACGGTTCCCACTCAATTAAGCATGAGCAATGCCGTGTGGGATGATCCTGAAATCATTCTTGAAAAACCGGGTTATCACATGCTACGGACAAAGGCGGAAAAGGAAATTAAAATAGTAAACGGCCTAATCGGATTTTTCTTTTTCTGGCCCTCTCTGGGATGGTGTTATGGTCCGAGAGAGTATCAATATTTATTTATGCGTGAGGAATAGATCGTTGAGTATATCGGCCCTGGGACTTTCTCTTAGTCTTTAGCTAGGTCAGTTAAGCGCCTGTAAAAGATAGGTTCCGTAGAGAAAAGATGAATGTGAAGGAAATAAAAAAAACCGACCCTTACCGGGTCGGTTTTTTACAATCTGCCCGAATGCGCCTGCCTATCAATACCTATAAGAAACGAGTGTCGCTTGGTAACCCATGCTCCCCGCTCCCTCCGCCAGCTTGACGCTGGGTGCCTGGGGTCCGATGGCGACTACGCCCAGACTGTTGGAGAGCTTTTTGTTCCAGCTGTTCATGAAGGTATAGGGCTGGAAGCCCGAAAGGATCCAGCAACCTACCAATAACCCTAGTCCCGTTCCTACGGTTTGGTAAAGACCATCCGTCGCCGCGGCGATGATAATGACAGCGCAAAGGCCCTCTGCGATCATGTAGCCAACGGCGCCATTAATGTCACCCTGGATAAAGGAGCCGATCATAAGGGGGCCGGTAAACCAGTTGACGAGCATGGCTATCACGGCCATGCCTGTATCCTTTTTATATTCGTCGTAGAGGCTATTTTTATCGCGGAGGGTGAGGGCTCCCACGGCGGCTGATATGCGGTCACGACCATCAGGTTTGAGGAAGGTCTTGGACTGGATGAGTTTGCGCACCCTAGCCTTGATGGCGTAAACCTCGTCCGCGGAACCGTCCGGATCCGGGCTAAGTTTATTACCGCTGGAAACGGTGGTGTCCGTATCGGCGGTCGTTAGGTCAAAGTTGGGCTTGGCTGTCCCCGAGCTATTGCCGGAAACGGTGTCCGCTATCTGGGCGCCGCAGTAGGATGCCAGCTGGAGGAGGTTCTCAATGGAGTCCTTGGCTTCGGCAGAGGACTGGGCCACCACCTCAAGGGTTTCCACGTTGATCATGGTAGTGGACATGGAGTAGAGGGTGCCGATTCGCTTTACCTTGACGACGACGATATAGTCGGCGCCTAGGCCCTGGCCGATATTCTTTATCTCCTTCTGATCTATCTCCCCAGATGAGATCTGGAAATTGCGTTCTTCCCAGATGATGTCGCGGCTGGCGCGGTCTACGATGTTAAACTTGCGGCTCTTAAGGAGCTCTTCAAGAATCTTGTCCATGATGGGGGAGGCCACGACATCGTCGATGGTCTTATCCAAGGTGGGGTTGAGCACGGCAATCTTGGGAACCGCAAACAGCGCGCAAGCGCCGGCGATCAACAACAGTACGTATAGGGCCTTCTTCATTCCAGTCCTCCGAGTATAGGATAAAGCATATACATTTTATCCCTTTAGTCTAGCGCAGTCTTTCCATATTATCTAGGCGCACCACTCTTGATAGAGTTTTTCTATCAGGCGCTCCAGGGCCTCTATTTCTGCCGCCTTTTTCCGCCCGAGGGCGAAGTCACGGCCTTCTATGGCAACTTTTGCCTGTTTTTCCAGCATTTCCCTGTCTTTTTCAAGCTCCTCGATGCGTTCGGAGAGCTTTTGCCGCTTTTCATCTTCTTTGGTCTTTCCAGAATCCGAGGCCGCCGTTTTTCCGCCCTTGAGGGCCTGGGCCCTGTTCCCCAAGCCCTTTGAGGCGTCTATTTCCTTTAGCCGGCTGAGGCCCACGTCGCGCCAATACTCTGAAAAGCCACCCTCGTAGGGCTTGAAGGCGCATTCATCTATAAAGACGACGCGGTCTGCCACTGCCTCTAAAAGAAAGCGGTCGTGGGAAACAAGGAGGATAGTCCCGTCGAATTCAGTGAGGGCCTCCTCCACCGCCTCCCGCGAGGCTATGTCCAGGTGGTTCGTCGGTTCGTCCAGGATGAGGAAGTTTGCCTTGAGGTATACGGCGCGCGCCAGCTGGAGGCGGTTGAGTTCCCCTCCTGAGAGTTCGCGCACCCGGCGCCCTAAGTCTTCATATTCAAAGAGAAAGCGCTTGAGGAGGGCTTGGATCTCCTGGGGCCTTGCCCCCAAGGATTCGAATTCCTCGCGTATGAGGCGCTCGGGGCGGAAGGTATCCTGGGACTGGGAAACATAGCCTAGGCGCATGGAGGGCGATACCCGCAAAACGGGGGAGTCCCAGTTTGCTTGGGCCAAAAGGTCGAGGATAAAGCTTGTTTTGCCAGAGCCGTTGCGCCCCACGAGGGCTATCTTTTCCCCGCGTAGGATGTCAAAGCCTGAGTCCCTTATGAGGGTGCGCTGACCAAAGGCCTTGGAGTAGCCCTGGACGATGAGGGCAAAGGTAGAGCGGGCGTCGTTATCCTGGAAGGAGAGGTCCATTGCCTTTTCTCCCAGCTCCGGGCGCTGCCGAGCCTGGGCCTTTTCCCGCTCAAGCTGGGAGCGCCGCGCCCGTAGCCGCTTGCCCCAGGCTGGGTCTGGCCGGGCCGCGGCTATCTGGGCAAAGCGTTTGACAAGGGCTTCCAGGCGCTCCAGCTTCTTGCGGTCTGCCTGCCAACCGGCGCCGGCGGCCGCGGCGCGCTTTAATTTTTCCAAACGGGCCGCCGAATAGCCGCCGGGGAATTCCTTGAGGGTGCAGCCCTCTATGGAGAGGGTTTTTTGCGCCACCCTGTCTATGAGCCAGCGGTTGTGCGACACAAGGATGAGGGCCATGGGAAGGTTTTTGAGGTAGTCTTCCAACCAAGCCTGGCCCCAGAGGTCTAGGTGGTTGCCCGGCTCGTCTAGGAGGAGGAGATTGGGTTTGCAGAGGATGGCCCGCAGGAGTCCCAGGATGTTTGCCTCACCGCCTGAGAGGCTTGTGGCCAGGCTGTCCGCTGAAGCCCCCAGGCCGGCGCGCTCTAAAAGCCTGCGGCCCTCATCCTCGGCATCGTCCCCCTTGAGAGCCTCGTATTCCTCACGCAGATGGCCGTAGCCTTCGAGGATGGCGGAGAGTGCTTCTGGATCCGCCCCATCCATGGCAAGCTCGGCGGCGGCAAGCCGGGCGCGCAGTTCCGTAATCGGTTCCAGGAGGCAGTCCAGGGCGCTGGCGCCGGGGGGCGGTTGGAAGCGTTGCGCGACACAGGTCATGCGCAGCTGGCTCTGGCGGATGACCTTTCCGGAAAAATCGTCGTCCTCCCCCATAATAATGCGCAGCAGGCTTGTTTTGCCCGCCCCATTCGCACCGATAAGGGCTATCTTTTGATTCGGCTCCACGCTAAAGGAGAGGCCCTCAAAAATGAGCCTCCCGCCAAAGTCTTTTGTAATCTCACGGCATTCAAGCAAGGGCATTTCTATCTCCTTTTCCCTGGGCCAGTCCCTCGCTTGCATGCCGCCTTGAAAGGGAAGGCTCTCCTCGACGAGGCCCCTTCCGCGCGCGGCAAAAAAAAACCGCGCGATCGCTTTCAAGGCGGTCGCGCGGGTAATGGCCTAAATCTCTAAAATCTCTAGGCTTCCTCGCAGACAGACCACCGCCTCTGGGGGGCGATGTCTCCCTGGGTGCGCAGAAGGTAATGGATTCTCACGGAAGCTTTCATGACTACTATTCTAGCTCGGATCGAGCGAGCTGACAAGCCCGTGGTTAAAAGCACGTCATCCAGCTTTAGAAGGGAAGGGGTGGCGCTCCGACTAAGACCGGATAGCTTCCCGAAGCAAAGAGCCATAGGGTCGCTGACCAGTTGGGGAAGGGGGTGTCCGTCTGAAGGGCGGCGGTATCCAAGCCTACGACCCCTGAGCCCCCGGCTGAGCTTGTTTGGTTTGATATTGAGTTGTCCCAATAACAGTCAGTCACCGGTCCCTCTGTGTTATCGCTTGTGCCGATAAGCCCCCCAAGGTTGTCTGTGCCAGTTACCCCACCGGTGGAATAGCAGGCGCTTATAGAGCCAAGGAAGCTTTTATTTCCTACAAGCCCTCCGACCTGGTACGGCCCGTATACGCTGCCGCGAGCATAGCTATTGCGGAGGCTGCCTGAGAGGGCGCCGACTAAGCCGCCGACGATGTCTCCATGGCTTGAGTTTACCGCTACCGCGGCGGCGCAGGACTCGATAGCGGCCGTGTAGATGCTGCCTACCAGGCCGCCGACCCCGTACTGCAGAGGCGTGGCGCTTGTGCAGGTAACCGAGCCCGTGGCACTGCAATTGCTGATAAGGCTCTCTCCTGAAACGGTGCCGGCGAGTGTGCCGACATCAAGCTCTCCGGAGACGTTTGCGTCGTAGAGGCGGACGCGGCGAATGGTAGCCGAGGAAATGAAGGAGCCGACCATGCCGAAGAGACCGGCCCTGGCAAAGCTTGGATCGTTACCGGATGTATCGCAGTTGAGATTGCTAATGCCATAGTTTGCACCG
Organism: Treponematales bacterium; assembly: GCA_041739325.1. Lineage (GTDB taxonomy): Bacteria > Spirochaetota > Spirochaetia > Treponematales > JBGSOB01 > JBGSOB01. The sequence continues at coordinate 33,368 of JBGSOB010000203.1, read as the reverse complement.
TCGTAGGAACCGGCGAATTCGCTCCCATTGGTGCCGATGGGAACCCAAGGGTCGAAGGTGACTAGATCGATGTCCGCACTTTGCAGGAAGGATGCGTTGAGGGCATAGCGCACGAGGTTTAGCTCTTGATCGTTTGAGACGATGTAGGGGTCTGCCTGGGTGCCGGAACCCGCGGGAAAACCGGACTCATCCACGTAGAGATTGATGGTGGCGTTCGTGCTGTAGCCGCCGAGGTTGAAATCCGCGCGGATCGTGACAGCCCCCGAGAGGCTTGGGCCGGCGTTTATGCTTCCATCGGAGTCTATCGTGGCTATGCCTTCATTGCTGGAAGACCAGGTGAGTGTGCCTTCGCTGAGGAAGGGGGCTAGCGAAAAACCGGGGCTAAAGTCCGCGTTCAGGTTGATGGACTGCCCGTAAGCCAAGACGATGTCCGGCCGGGGAATGTAAAAATAGCCGTAGACGTAGTCCGTTTGGGAAGCCGCGGAAGAGCCGAAGGCGTTGACGGCCCTAACGCGGAAGCTGAAGTCGTCGCTGGGTAGATCAATCTCTACGCTCGAGGTTCCCGCGGGGATGATGAGTTCGGTGGGGTGATAGGCGGGCCCTACGGTGAGGGCGTAGCTTGCCCCGGGGCTGGTCGACTCGTCCCAGGAGAGGCGCAGCTCATCCGTTTCCGTATTGTAGCCGCTGATGCGCAGGTTGGAGGGGGCGGCCGGGGCGCGGCGGTCCGCTTGGGAAAGGAGGGCTGCAAAGATGCTCAATTCATCAAGGCTGCCTAGAAAGCAAGCGCTGCCCGTCCCTGTTGCCGGATCGGCGTCCATTTCATTGTAGGCTCCAAGGCGAAGGTTGGGGCTGCTGGTAGCGAACTGGGCGATCTGGGTATCGGTGAAAGATTGGGCGCCGCTTGTCCCGCCGCTTGCTTGGCCGTCTATGCGGAGGCGATACTGGCGGGCCTCGAGGTCTATGGCAAGGCTGATAAGATGCCAAAAATTGTTGGATAGCTGTGCCAGCTCAAGGCTGACCGGGGCCCCGCCGTTTGAGGATTCCAAGATGAGAGCGGCGTTTGTGTAGGAGGGGTTTATAACGAGGCTGAAACCGTCCGAGGGCAGGAGGCCTTCTCCATCCGGGCTGGCCCAGGCTTGGTTGCTCAAGATGACTTGCTTTTGCTCTATTGCGTCGCTCGGCCTGAGCCAAAAATTGAGGCTGAAAGAGCGGCCCAGATCGAAGGCCCCGAGGTCCACAAAGGAGCCTTCTGCAAAGGGGTCGCCCGCTTGTGGGAAGAGGAGATAGCCGCCATCCGGTCCGGGGCCATCCGCACTTGTGCCCATACGCGGGAATTCCGTAGCGGCGCTTGTTTTGCCCAAGACGGCCTGGCGGCCGCTTACCTGGTCTACTACGAGACTGGATTCCGCATTGAAATTCCACTGGGCGAGGGGGGCGTAGAAAAGGCTTAGGGTAAGGACGTTGACCCCGCTTACGATTTCCGTTTGGCCCTCCGCTTGGTAGAGGATGCGGCTCGCTGAATCCAGACCCTGGAGGCGGAAACTCCAATGGCCGAGGGCTAGATTATCTACGGTGATAGACGCGGCGCTTGCGGGAACTTCCAGGGGAGCCCGCTCTACCGGTCCGGAAAAAGAGAGCTTCCAGCTAGCCAGTTGGGCCGGGTTAGCGACGCTCCTGCCGGCCGAGCTTGAGCGCAGTGCGGCGCTTGAAGGCAGGGCTATGCTGAGGGATGCCCTGCCGGAGGCGAGGGGAAGGGCGCAGGCGCTTAGGCAGAGGGCGCACGTAATGACGCAGAGGATACAAAGCTTGCTCACATACCAGCTAAGGTTCCGATACATTGGAAAAACTCCCGGGAATAATAAGATGTGCTCTGAAGATAGCACGGCCTTGAATTTTCTCCCAGTGAAAACGGCCTTAATGACGCGAAAACCTAGAAAAAAACAAATGAATCGAAGGAATAAAAGCTTACATGACAGTTTGACGGAATAATGAAATTTGTTGGACTGCCCGCCTCTGTTGCCGGGGATGAGGGGGGGGCGGGGAGGGAAGGGGTGGGAAGCCCTTCTCCCCCGCATGATCCCTTGCCGTTTAAAGGCTTTTGAGGAGGACGGTAAGTGCCGGCTGTGGTTCGCTGGTTTTTAAGGTCTTGGTTGTCATCCACTGACAATTCCCAAGGCCGCTCCTATACCGGCTCGATTCGGGCTTCCTGTTTTTCGCATGATGCCAGAGAGGCGGTTGGAAATGGTTCGCGGAGAATAGTTGAGTTCCGCTGCTATCTCCTTATCTGCCTTGCCATGAAGCACGAGGGCGATGACTCGAATATCGATGTCGCTCAAACCTATTTTACGCGCTCGCTCTTGCCAAGGGCAATCTTGTACAAAGGTTTTGGTTTGAGCCTTGTCGCGCTCGCTTAAGTCGACGATAGACCGTAGCTTTGCTATTAGTTCCTCTACACGGAATGGTTTTTCAATGTAGTCTAGCGCGCCGGATCGAATCCCTCGCAGCCTTGCCTCTGGGTCGGCTTGCGCGCTCAGGAAGAGAAAGGGAATGGCGTCCATGCCGACCCTGCCTAGGAGCTCTTCCCTAAAGGAAAAGCCATCCATGCCGGGCATCATCAGGTCGCAGAGGATGAGGTCGGGCCTCAGTCCGCCGTCGATGAGTCTGAGTGCCTCGGCGGCTGAACTGGCTAGAGCGGGATGAAAAGCTATGGAAAGGCTGATGTTCAGGTACTCGCGCATATCTGCGTCGTCGTCGATGATGAGCAAAGTCGCGGCTTTTATGTTCGCCTCGCGGTGGACTGCTTTCTGCTTGACAGTCGTGATTCGTCTTGGGGCTTCCGAAGCGCCTAGGGCATGGGCGGCGGGAGGCTGAGAAGTTGAGGGTAGAGAAAGAGTAAAAACGCTTCCCCTTCCCGGCTCGCTCTCCGCGCTTAGCTCGCCGCCGATTAACCGAGCCAATTCTCGGGAAAGGGGTAGGCCTAGGCCGAAGCCCGAATAGTCGGCTCGGGAACGCCAAGACGCGGCCGCGTAACGCTCAAAGATCTGTGATAATTTTTCATGTTGGATTCCCTTGCCAGAATCCGCGACGCACAAGACTGCTTTATCCGCAACCTCGCTAGCGCTAATCCTGATCCAACCGTCCTTTGGGGTGAATTTCAAGGCATTCGAGAAAAGGTTGATCAGGATCGTTTCCAAGATGGCGGGGTCGGCCATGGCGACTATGGGTTTTTCGATGCATAGCTCCATCTGAAGCCCGGAGACCTCGGCGGCGGGGCGAAAGTCATCGTAATAGGGTCCGCAAAAGGCCTTGAGGTCAAGCGGGATAGGATTCGCTCGGACTAGTCCTTGGTCAAGGTGGAGAAAATCAAGCAAGCGGTCGGCGAGGGTTTTCAGCCGGGAGGCGTTGCGGGACATGATGGCGAAGAGGGGCGAGTCGTGGGGTATGCTTTCACCATGCAGGCCGGAACGAATGGCATCGAGCGGAGATGCGATGAGGGTGATGGGGGTGCGCAGTTCATGCGAGCTGTTGGCGAAAAATTCAGTTTTGGCGCGGTCTAGGCCCGCAATCCGCTGATGCGCCTCTTTAAGCTCGGCGGTCCTTTCCTCAACGCGCTTTTCGAGGAATGCCCGTTCGGCGTACAGATCATCCATGGTTCTCTGGAGCTCCGCAAGCTGATCGAGGCCGGCTTGGGCTTGGGCGGCCATGCGCTTGCGTGTCGCGAGAAGCTCGGTAAAAGCGTAGGTAGCCAGCGGAGCGATTAGGCTAAGGGCGAGGATTGATGCCAAAGCGGCGAAGCCGGGAAAAACCCAAGGTGAGAGAAGCAAAATGGTTGCCGGGACCAGCAGAGATAGGATAGATGGAAAAAAGCGAATGATAGAATGTGTTCTGTGGTCATAGCGAAGGGTAATTAGGAACCCAGTCTTCTCAGGATCGGTTAATTCTAGGCACTCAGTTGATGGGGGTGACGGAAGCGAAAAGGCGCCAATGATGAAGCCGCTCATTGCCCCCAACCACACATCGCGGTCATTTTTTTTGCATGAATCGTAATGGCCGCGATACCCTAAAGGCGGAGAATCCCTCGGAAAGCTTATGCTGAAACGGAATTGGTTCGTAGTGCAACGTTCGATCGAGAATTGGTAGAACCCATTAATTCTTGATATCGTTTGGGCGGTAAAAGCGGATCGAATCCGTTCCGGAAGCGCTCCCGCCAGCCTGACGATGCGGGTTCCTTTCAGCGAATAGGTAAGGGCGGCCTTCGATTTTCCGTCTGGGTCAGGACAGAGGACGTCGTAGAGGGCAAACCCATACTCAACGAATTCAAGTGAACACCAACGGGATTCTTCCGAGACGTCCTCGGGGCCGAGTGAATAGCCGGGAGGTAGGAGGGAGCTCATGAGGGCTAGGAACTCATCATATATTAATGGATCACGATTACGCAAATCCAACGCCAAGACCATAACATTCGCCATAGTGACATCATGGGTCGGTTTTCCGTCCCTGTCTGGGCCCCAAGGTGGGAATATTATCGGTCCCTGCTCATAGATCCTTCGCTCAGGGCCGTATTCCTGGCCCTGAGCGGGAGGTGCGTGGAATGACGCTTCCCCAAGCAGCTGTTTTGATAGCATGACAAGGGAAAAATAGGCTTCCTCGCTCCAGCGAAGCGCTGGGTCGCGGAATGCGGGGATTTTGAGGGCTTCCGCGCTGGGCGGCAGTATGTCGTTGAAGGCTTGCATGAGAAATTCCGAGGAACCCGATCTGCGAGCCTCCATGCTGTCTAATAGAGCAATAATTGAAGATCCCGCTAACCCCATTTTTTCCTTAGCGTCGGCTTGCGGGCTTGGACTATGGAATGGCGCGCAAAGGGGAGGATAGCGCAGGAGTCGTTTTCCGATGTCTGGGATGCCCTTGAGAGGGTGGATCTGGGTTTCCATGGGCTGGCAGTATAACATGGAAAAAGAGGGCTATGAGTATTTTTACTCTATCGCTCATTTCCGCATTGCCGGATGCCGTAATAGGCTTGATACTCCTGATTAAGCCTTCGGAGAAGTTGGGGCATAGGTTCGTTGAAGTGAGGCCACGATAGAGCGGCGACGCCGTCCTTTCGCACGATGGGGCTTAGTTGGTCTTTCTGAGAGAATGGCCGGTATTCGGATAAATATTCAGAATCAGCCGAATGTGTTTTAGTTCTAGTTCAGGCATGTTGAATCTGTGGAAGGAAAGGAAGGTTATGTGATGAGAAGAGGATTATGTTCACTCTGCGGATTGGCGTTTGTAGGGGTGTTGGCATTGACTGGATGCGCCAGTCTTTCGATGGATGCTACGATGGGCCTTGATTGTCGAACTTTGAATGTGCCAGTGATGATGAATAGCCCTGTGCCTGCGTCTTCCGCTCAAATACAGCTAGATAGCCATGACGGAAGCCGGGTCACAAAACACGGTACTAGCACCATCGAGTATTATAATGAGAACACGGTCTTGTCCTTGAGTGAACAGTTCAGAGATATCCAAAAAAAACTAAATAATGAAGCAATTTTCGTTAAGTCGTTCAGCTTTTACTCAAGCGAGTCACATAATGGAGTTTCCTCGACTAGGACACACGGGAGCTCTTGCGTAATCGTTCCGGGAGTAGGTAAGTGAGTGTGATGTCATTTTATCATATCAAAGCCGTGATGGCTCTCAGTATGACCATGATTCTTGCGTCCTGTGTCACGGCGGATCACATCGCGGATATCAGCATGGACTCAGCCTCGGCTCCCGTTTCCGCCAGTCCCGTCTTGGTGTATGGAAAAGGGGTCGCAAGCGCCGATTCGTATGATGTCTTGGGCCATTTCTCATTCAAGGTAGTGGCCAGGGGGAAAGTCAACGCGCCAGGCTATAGTTCGAAGGTCGATATTTCCGATCGGCTCAACAAGGAAATCGCGGTCAAGGGTGGCAATGCCGTCGTTAATTTAAGATATATTCCCACCAAATTAGTGAGCGGGGGCAACGACGGTTTTATCCTGATGGCTGGGATCAGTACCCTTGGGCTTGGTTGGTATTTCGAAGACCAGAATTATAAGAAGAAAGTGCAAGAGTATGAAAGCGATTTTAGCCAGGACAAGCCGCAACATAACTATGTCGCCGTAGGAATCGGCGCTTGCCTTGTCGCGCTTGACCTAATCACACGGCTTGATCCGCCGCGTTGGGAATTTTCCGTGGAAGGCGATGTAGTGAAGGTCGCCGACACGGAAAGCCAGCTGCTTGGAGTTGGTTATGGTCAGTGATGATGCTGGGACTGGTGAATAGTAAAGGGTGATGTAAGGTTGAATTGTGAGTGTGTAATTGAACCTTGTTTTTTGTGCGAATCGACGGACTTTAGAGACCTCAGGGTCTGACGTTGACTTCTAGGGATGGAATTTTAAATGGAGGATTTTGCATGAATAGGAATAGAGGATATGCGGCTTTCCTGGCGCTATTGTTCGTGACTGTGTTCTTCATGGCGGCCTGTAATGTCAGCCCTGATCTCGATCCCGGCCCTACTATGAGCGAAAGCCCCGGGCAGACTCCCATGCCGAGCCCTACCGCGAGCCCGAGTCCGACGGCTAGCCCAGAGACGAACCTGATCAGCAACGGGGATTTTTCCCTTGGCATGGCTGGATGGGAGCAATGGAAGAACAACAGTTGCGACATGACTAGCTCGGTAGAAGAGGGAGAGCTTGCCGTAGAAGATATCATCATCTCATCGGCGCTTCTTGCCAAGCCATCCGGTTTTCGCTGGGGCTCCCTCGGCCTCTTTCAGATCATCACTGTAAAGGCCGGGCGCCGCTACCAGGTATCCTTCGATGCTCGGACCACGGGAGCGAGCCGCCCCCTCCTCTCGAGCGCTGACATCGGTTTGATCGATCCCGTCTCATGGCCCTTCAGCTCCCTGGGACAGGGTATTTTCCAGCTCACGGATACGATGGCAAGCTATAGCTATTCCTTTGTCGCACCAAAAGACGGAGACGTTGAAATAACCTTCCAGGTCTCAGTGGCTCCGGATTCCCTGCGGATAGACAATGTCGTCGTGAGGGAAGATGGCGCTGCGGAAGTGAGTTGCCTGCCGGTTGATTTGGCCCTCGACGCTGTCCTGCCCCAGAGCCTACCCGCGGGGGTAAGTTTCAGCTCAACGCCGAATGGGGGCAATTATGCTGGCTACGAAATTACCTTTACCAACATGGAGGAATTCGCCGGTGAGACCTACCTGATTGCCGGAACGAGCCTTGCCACCGATCCCGCTGGCCCCTGGTTTAACGGCGGAGGCGTCATGATAGCCGATGGGGATGGGGCTATCCAGGCCACGGTCACGGCGGAAGGCGTCTTGCATTTCCACTTCTATGGGCAGACGCCTAGCTGGGCGCCCTATCGCAGTGGCGCAACCTTCAATATCGCCAAGGAAGGCTGTCCTGATTGGCTGAAGTTGCTTGTGAACAGTCACAACCCGGGCGGGGCGGATTTCTTTATCGCTAACTCCGAGGGGCATGACATCAGCCTCAGCATCGACGTGAAGGCCTATACGGGGGATGCGCCGACCAGTAGTTACCTCTTTCCAGGAGCAGCTCAATCCCCCGCGCAGGGTGTGGGCTTCCTACCCGGCTATTGGAAGGGTACCGCGTGGCTGGGCTTGCCGGTCCCCGCGACCGGGTACCCCGCAGGGGCCATGTGCGCTTCGTTGCGTGGTGAATCGCTCGTGTTCGGAGGAATGAGCGTTGAAACTGTAGACCGCGCTGGTCTGTGGGTCGATGGCGCCTGGGACTACCTACCGGTTCTCAGTTCGAGCTTCGGGAGCCAAGTTAATTGCGTCCTAGCGTCCGGTGACGATCTTTACGCGGTTGGTATTAATTGCGACTCAGCGGGGAACGCAAGATCGGGATACTGGAAAAATGGTGCGTGGATTGCATTGCCGGACTTGGATCAAAGCAAGGGATCCCATGTCACCGATATCGACGAGAATGATGGCCTTATCTATATTGCTGGAGGCCCGAAGGACTCCGCGGGAGCGACCATCCCAGGCTATTGGGTGGAGGGTGCCTTCCATGCCCTTCCTATTCTGGACGCGCAGCAAGGCGGCTGGGCATCGAAACTGGCATTCATTGGCACTGATATTATTGTCACAGGCTCTTCCTGGGCATCTACTGCCCGCTCGATTCCAGGCTTTTGGAAAAACGGCGTATGGACAGCGCTGTCTTTACCTGCGGTAGAGTGGAGTGGGGAGGTGTCAAGCGCTTATCTGATCGATGGCGCGGATGTCGTGATGGCCGGCAGAGTTAGGAATGATACAGGAACTGATCAACCCGCGCTGTGGAGGAATGGCTCGCTGACGGTCCTTTCCCTGCCCTCAGGATTCAGCTCAGGCCGGGTGACTGGGGCCGATATAAGCGCGAATGGCTTGATACTTTCTGTGTTGGTATCCGACTCATCAGGCAATATGAGCGCCTGGGCTTGGTTGGATGAGGAATGGGCTTGTTTATCGACAATCGGAACACGAATAAGTGGGGCCCTTGGCGTGCTCGTTCTTCCCTGAGGGTAGCGATGATTGAACAATGTTATGCGCAGGATCATGGGCAGGGCAGAATCATCATGCGATTGGGTACGAGCGCAACAGTATCGGCAAGGAAGGATGTCAACTCAGGGAACTGGAGGATCGTGCACGACCGGCCGGGGAACGTGGCTTGCTGAGGGCGCGTCGTCAGGTAAGTGTGCAGTGATTGTAACGGGCTGATCCAGCGCCGTATGCTTGTTTAGGATGGAGGATGCTATGCTGCGGAGCAGGAAATCTTATTGCGTTTTTATTTTGGTTTCGATGTTTTGTTTGCTTGGAATCGAAGCGGCTGGCCAGACGAAGACTCCAGGGAAAAAGCCGGCGACTAGAGAAGATAAAAGTGGAAACACACCCTTAATCCTCATTGTCAAATCCGGCAGCGTCGAGGATCTGCGGGCTATCATAGAGAAAAATGTTGATCTCGATTATACGACGAAAAAGGGGTTATCCGCTCTCGGGGAGGCCTTCAAGGGAAAGAGGGTTGAGCAGGCCGAGATTTTGATCGAAGCCGGCGCTTCTCCGAATCTCACGGGTGGTTTGTACCCGGCCCCGATTGAAAGCGCGATTTCGCTGGACAGCTTTGCCCTCGCGGAAAAACTCCTGGCGCGCGGGGCAGATCCAAACCATCCCGGCGTGCAGGCGGCGGCATGCAAGCTGGATGTTAAAAATGCATTTACCAACAAGGATAGCGCTTTCAGGTACACTTTTTTGCTCATAGAAAACGGACTTAAAACCATTGACGCTAAGTACGATGAAACGGTCAATTTTTCATCTATAGGATATCCTCAAGAGAAGGGCATGCCGTTGATTTCCGCCTTGCTCGGATGGTACGAGAACGCTGGGGGCGGCAGCGAACAGAAGAAGAAGGCTCTTTCCCTTGCGAGGCTGGACATAGCATCAGATACCTCCGCGCTCACCCCACTCCATTTTGCCGTTTGCTATAGGCGGTCGACAGATGTTCAGTGGCTGCTCGACGCGGGGGCTGGCTCGACCATAAACATCATGGATAAGAATGGCAAGACCCCTTTATGGATGGCCTGCTTCAAAATGGATACAAGCATCGCGCGGATGTTGCTCGCTGCTGGGGCCGACCCGGCGCTCAGTGGAGCGGCGGGCCCAGCCCTGATCTACGTTAAAGATAAAACGCTGGCAAAAGAAATAATCGAGAAAGGCGCTGACGTGAATGGCTCAGACGCCTATGGCTTCACTCCTTTGCTGCAGGCTGGAATCTACGGGCTTCAAGATCTGGCGCTTTTTTATATTGAATCCGGCGCCACCCTGGACGCAAGGATAAAACCGCAAACGGTCTTGGGAAAGAATAAGATCGGAGATTTTGACTTTTACGACTGCGTCTGCATGAGCAAGCAAGAAAAGATTATCACGTGGGCGGAGAGCCTTAGCGAAGAGTATAAAAAGCGGGGCATGGTCTTAAAAGATTTCCAGTTTCTGATCTCTCAACCGTGGTGCAATGCCGCGGTTGAAGCGATGAAAGCTCTTGAGTCGAAGGAATACAAAAAAGCCTTAAGCGAATTTCAGAAGGCGCTAGGCCTTGTGGTTGAAGGAACGCCCGAGGGTGACGCCCTCTATGGCGCCGGGGAGATCCTTGAAGCGGAACTTGGCCGTAATGAACTTCAAACTGCTATTGAATCTGAAAAATATAAGGAAAAAGGCTTTGTTGGAAAGGTATGGGCTCTGACCGCTGAACAAGCGCTCATACCCTTGAATCAGGCTTTGCCGGCTGAAACAAATGAAAAAATAAAACGTTTCTTGAGATATCAAGCGGGGGATATTTCATCCCGGGCCTTGATCATTGAAAATTCAGTCCCGGCCCAAATCCCATTGCCCCAAAAAAAACCGGAGAGTCCCTCGGACGCTGATTTTGAGCAACAGTGGACCTATTTTTCACCTGGAAATGAGTATAAGATTAAGGGCCTTGTCTCCTGGCTGGATGGCTACCGTAGCGTTCAGTGGCGATCCCCGGAGGGTGATACGGCGTTCATGGATTTTATCGCTCGAAAAATTTCAGGATACTCCTTATCGTATTCATGGAGCTCCCTTTCCAATGCAGACAAGCTGGCAATCGAATCATTAGTGTGCATGTTGATGGCAAAAGTGGATTTAACTGCACGCAACAATGCCGGAAAAAATATTCTAGATATATGGAATGATTTTAAACTGAGCACAGATAAAGATAGTATAAGGCTTTTGGAGGATTCTAAGATGTATCTTGCGGGGATACAGTCAAACATGACGCCCCTTCAGAAATCAGCCATCATCGGGGCTTCTGGAAAATGCATTAGCGTTGCTACATCGCAAGGTAAATTTATAAAAGAATTCCAAAATATTTTGGATAAGTAATGGTGAAGCACGTTTTTCTATTGATTGCCCTGTTCGCTCTGGCCCCACCCTCCAATGCCCAGAATAAAGGCGCGCGCGAGCTTGAGAATCAGATAGCCATGGCAGAGGCTTTAATGGCTTCAGGGAAAAACAATGAAGCTGCCGCTTCATGGAAGGCGGCTACTTCCATGGCGGGGCAAGCTTCGTCAACGCTCATCGAGGCATACTGCGCGAATAAGCACGCCATCGTCCTCATGCGTTTGGCACGGTACGGCGAAGCGCTCATTACATCAGAGCGGGCTATTCGCTTGCTTGCTGACGCTCGGGGAGTTGATTCGGAAACGAGGGGCATGTTGCTTGTGGAATACCGCTCCAACCTTGCGGCCATCCGCTTCAAGCAGGGACGGCCCGACCTGGGTACGGCGATGATCGAGCATGATCTTCCCCTCGTGCTTTCCTGGATTGATAGGCATCGCGGGGATTCTGCTGGGATCAAGGTATATGCCTCTTTGATAAATTCCTTAGCGCTCATGCTCGGCCATGAGCCGGCATCCGCGCGGAAACGGATTGAACTCCTGGCTCAGGCGCTGGAATTGAGCGAAGAGGCGCATTTGCCTACAGCTTTGCTTAAAAACAACTTAGGGGCGGCCATGCTTGATGCTGGCCGGATTGAGGAGGCCGAGCGGCTTCTCCGTGAAGCTATTTCCGATCCTGGGTTGGCGCCAGATAATAGAATTGTCGCGGAAAGCAATCTCGCATCGATACTGCAAGATCGCGGGGATAAAAATCAAGCGCAGAATATTTATACCGATGCGATATTAAAAGCCATCCAAGCCGGAAGGCCCGATTTCGCGGCCTCCATCCTGGTCAATCGCGCCTCCATCGCCTATGGACGGGGAGATTGGCTCGCCGCCGAGAAAGATTTCCGGCAAGCGCTTTCCCTTGATGAGTCCATGCTGGAGCGGAGTGACGATGCCTCAAGGGTGTCCTTATTCGCCATGAGGTTTTACGCGAGGCAGTGGCTTGTCGATACGCTTCTGCGCGCGGGAAAAGTTGCTGAAGCTTTCGACCTGACCGAAGAGTCCAGCGCGAGGAATCTCGCCGCGGAGCTCGATAGTCGGGCTGAACGGCAAGTCGGGTTTGTGCGCTGGAATGATTGGAGGAAGAATATTCCATCCGATACGGCCATCATAAAATTCTTCATCGCGGATTGGAACGAAATCATCGTATTCGTAGCTACTTCCACGGGTATCCAAGCCGCATTCTTGCCGGTGGCTCAAATCGACCTGAGAGGAAACAGTTTGCGTGAGACGGAAGCCTCAGGCAGCCCCTTACGGGATCTCTCTATCAATCCCGTTGCTGGGAATTCGCCCGACCCATCGCTGAAGATGATTCGTCGGTCCACTGGCTTCGACCAAATGGTTCGCGGATACCGGCTGTATCTCTCGGCCCAAGGTTTGGGAATTCAGGACGTCCAGACCCTCGACTCGCTTCGGGCCGGCCTTTCCGCCGCATTGGTCGCCCCCCTGGAAGCGCTCATTGCCGGGAAACGCCGGCTTGTGCTTATGCCTGATGGTGTTCTGGCCATCCTACCCTGGGAAACCCTGGTGACGCGGAAGGGCACATCGCTCGTCGAACAATTCGAGATTTCCTATGTCCAAAGCGCGAGCATATTGGAAAAGCTCATGGCCAGGAAATACCCTGCGGAAGGACGCCCTTCTGCGGTTTTCGCTCAGGCTTCCTTTCGCGGTTTGATTCCGCCTAAACCGGCCGTAACGGCAAGTGCCGCCGGAGCCGATGATGAGCCCGCCGCATCGATGGGGCCGTATCTGGCATCGAGGGGAATCAGCCAAATCCCACCCTTGGCTGGGAGCCTTGAGGAGGCGCGATCGATCGCGAGCCTGCTCCCAAAGACCGATCTCTATTTGGCGGCGCAGACGCAAGAGATGGAGATAAAGAGACTATCCATGCAAAATGCGCTTTCCGGCTATCGGATAGTTCATTTTGCCACCCATGGCATAGTCCTCGATGAAAGGCCGAATTTTTCCGCCATCGTGCTGGGAAGGCGCCCGCTGGACCGGGAGGACGGTTTTCTCACGAGTGCGGAAATTGCGAAACTTTCCCTTCGCGCCGAGCTTGCCGTGATATCAGCCTGCGAGACCGGACTCGGATACATGTGGCCTGGCGAGGGTATCGCCGGGATAGCCCGCTCTTTCATGCAAGCCGGAGCGAATTCTGTGATGGTAAGCCTGTGGTCGGTTTCTGACCAAGGAACTGCGGAATTCATGCGTTCGTTTTACGAGCTTCTCGTTAGCAATGGCTATGATGCTACTAGGGCGCTTGCCGAGGCAAAGCGACTTGCGATCAAACGCGGTGACACTTCGTTCTTGTGGGCTCCCTTTATTATTTACGGCTTCTCAGAAAGACCAGACGTTCCTTAGCATGGAACGGACATGGAGTATTAATACCCCCAAAATCTTGTTTGATCTGATTGAGCCTATCGTGTGGAAAATTTGTTGAGTGGATCGAATATTCATACGAGGATGTCGTCGGTTGTGTCAAGCAAGGTCAAGTTGAGTGTGATTTTTTGTCCATCGATGCCATCGATAAACAGGTAGCTTATTTTGCAAACTTTAGGCTGAGCAGGGGGAACGAAGCCGTCTATGATAACCGTTCTAATGCATATAGGCTGATTGGAGACTTTCCCAACATTATAGAGGAAAGCCCATGAAGAATAATTGAGTAGTATTACTCAATCTATATCTGGCTTTATAAAGCCCCTATCTCATAGCGATCTGACGGGGGCATAGGATGCCTCCGTCATTTTCTCCTCAAGCCCCAATGTACCAAAAAACCTTGACAGCCCGGAGATCCCGTCAGATGCTTTGTCCGAAATAATCTTGAAGAGGGCATGAAAAAGATATATGAAGGGATCGATCTCCGTGGAAGGAGGATGCGCTTTCACTCATGGATGACAAGCGAGTCTACCGCCCCGTCGGTTCAGGGCGGGGAACAGGGTTCTAGGAGCTATCCGGTTTCTGGCGCGGACGTAGCTGAAGCGACTAAGCGCTGCATTGAAGCTGGTGGTTCGAGCGCTGAACTGCTTAATGATTTAAACGCAGGCCTCCCTGATGGTGTGTCCGCGAGCGACGAACTCACCCTCCTCAATGCCAACGGCAGATTTAGCGGCGAGTTTTGGTTCTATCATGTAATGGCTATCAAGCGCATTCTGAGCTCCGTGGTTTCTTCGCATGACGTCTCCATCACCATCAAGGGCGGACGGCTTAAGTTCGTTATGATGCGCAAAACGGATTACCCCTATGAGGTTATGTGCGGCTATGAGAAATCCTGTCTAGATTCCGCGAACAGGGTGCTCGTGGCATCATTCCTTTACGGTACTCTAGCAGAGTCTCGGCGTGATGAGGCTAAAAAATTTATCAAGGGCATTAGCTTTGCGGAGAGGCGCATCTCTTTTTGCGTGCGGATTGAGCCATCGCCAAGCCCGTCGCCCTACCTCATCGGGCTAGCGGCGAGTGTAGCGCTGACGCTTGGCATTTTTATAGCGCTTCCGAACAATCCGTGGATGCGTTTTGGAGCCCTTTCTTTACTTATCGCTCTTTGTTGTAACGCCTTTCTTTTTTTATCCCGCTCTCAGCTCAGCAAGAAATTGCTTGAATTCGAGAAATCGCTGGAGCTTAAGGCCGTAGAGGAAGAGCGCATTCTGACGGAGACACGCGATGTTTCGCGGCACCTACTCAGAGAAAAGCTGGCACTTGAGGACCGAGTAGCGGAGAGAACTGAGGCTTTGCGAGCGGCCAACGTCGAGCTTGAAGCGATGAATGAGGCGCGAATGGCCTTCTTCGCGAATGTATCCCATGAGCTCAAAACACCCGTTACGTTGGTTTCGAGCCCCTTGCACGCCTTGCGCGAAGGCGAATACGGGGATTCCATCCCGCGCGACCATCCAGTGTTCGCGCTCATGGCGCGGAATCTCGACCGACTGAGCGTTATGACGGGGAAGATGCTCGATATCGCGCGGCTCGAACTGGGCGGTTGGAACCATCGCTCCTTGATCGCCTTGGACAGGACGCTCTATAACTGGCTTTCCGTTTGGAACGAGGCTTATCGGCTCAAAGGCCTGAGGCTGATTGTGGAGGACGGCCTTTTCAAGCGCTATGGGCATTTGCATTCCTTCATGCTGGGCACAGGCCTGGGATTGGCCCTGTCGAGGGAGATAGCGGTTTTGCATCGAGGAAGCCTCGAGTGCCAGAGCAAGGAAGGCCTCGGCTCTACTTTCAGGCTTCGGTTGCCGGTCTGTCCAGAAACGGAGCTTATTGGCGGGCAGGATCTACGCGCGCGCGTATTCGCCGCGGCCAGGACGGTGATGACGATTGAGAAGTCGATTGAGACTGAAACGCGAGACAGTCAGCTGAAGCGGGCGGCGAGGCCGAGGGCTCTCATCGTCGAGGATCAAACCGATATGGCCAGTTATTTAGCGAGCGGGCTCGGGCGGGATTTTGAGGTATGCGTGGTGGATTCTGGATTGAGCGCCTTGATGGCCTTGGATCGCGGCGGTCGGCCCGCCGTGATCCTTTCGGACCTGATGATGCCAGGCATGGATGGACTGGAACTGCTTGGAAGGCTTATATCGGATGAGCGTTTCAGCGACATTCCCTTCATCATGCTGACCGCCTGGAACGAGCCTGAGATGCGAGATAGGGCCTTAGACGCGGGGGCGAGGGCCTTCCTGCAAAAACCTTTCACGATGTCTGAATTGCGGAAGACCATGGCCGATGCCGCCGGGTTAGCTCCCTACGCGGCGGTCGACCAATCGGACACGCGTGAAACTTGGGTGGAATCCCCTGAAGGCGAGGCGGAAGGAGCGGAAAGAAGCGGTGTTCGCTTAAGCGACAGGGAAAAGGAGATCGCGCTCCTCGTATTGCAGGGACTCTGCGATAAGGAAATCGGATCTCGCCTGCACGTTTCGACGCGAACCATTTCCAACACTCTCCAACGCGTTTATCGCAAAACGGGAGTGTCTTCACGAGTGCAACTGTTGCGTGTCTTCTCGAGCGCCACGCCATCCTCGAACATCCGGCCGTAGGGCGTGCGGGCTAGGGCGGGGAAGGTGTGAGCATGAAACGTTACGGTAAAATAGTAACCTGACTGCCAAAATAAATAGGGAGACAGCTCCTGATTGGTAAGCCATAATTGCATAAAACAGCCGCCTTGAGGGTCTATGAGTTCAAATCAAGTTTTTTTCTATGGCATCGTGACGGATAACCAGGATCCGGACAAACTCGGCCGCGTCAAGGTCGCCGTGGAATCCGCCGGGGCTGACAACGAGACTCCCTTGATTCCCGTACTGGCAGCGCAGGCTGGCAAGGAATCTGGAATGTTCATGTTGCCCGATGTTGACGATCAGGTTTTCATAGCCTTTCTAGACCCCCAGCACTGGCACGCGGTTGTGCTTGGCGGGGTATGGAGCCCCAGTTCCCAGCCGCCAAAGACCGATGAGAACAGCGGTTCCGACTTGAATGCCGATGGTGAGAATAACCCGAGGTTCCATCGCTCCCGCGCTGGCATGGTGCTCATATTCGATGAGTCGGATGCTGACAGATTGGATAATAGCCGAATTTCGACGGCATATGGCACACATGCTGGAATGACCGCTTCTATCAGTCATTCATGATATTAAAGATTTCTATGTCGGGATCATCAAAAGGAGCAAGATTATGAATTGCTTCCTTACGAACAAGCCCAGCTAGGCTACGGTTGGCTTTAACGCATAGAACCCAAATTGTTCAAGCTTCATGGGGCTTTGTGCCCGGTCTTGGTAATTCGCTGCCTAACACACCGCTTGTCAATCGGGCCGTACGAAGGTACGGCCCTCAATCCTCGCAATTTTACACCCGGGTTCTCCGGAGCCCGGGCACTAGTGAAAGCCCGACAGCCGCTTAGAAGCGTAGCGGTATGAAAACTGCCGTGAGCGATTTTGGAATTACATTCACGGCAGATGCGTCGAAGACAGTGTTTCCTTGGCTAAGGGCATAGTAGGTGTAGGTGCCCGCAGTCACCGAGACCACCGTCTGGATACTCCACGCATCGTTGAACCTTAATGCACCCGACCCATCCGGTCTTCCGATAGATACAGAGTTCAGGAACGCTGTCGTAGTATTTCCTATGCCAACATCGACAGTCCGGCCGTCGCCGAAAAAGGTTGACGTTCCAGACGCGGTGACCAAGACATAGCCGCTGGAAGGACAGGTTACCGAGACGCTCCCGGAATTATTGAAGGTAGTGTTATCCAGTCCGCTAATATTGATCATTGTCAAGCTTGTGATATAGTCGAGCCCGACGTTGTTTATCATGGCCGTCAGGGCGCTCGAAAGATCTGCCTGCGCGATTGAACCATCCGCTATCTCGCTTGTGCCCACCGCTCCCGCCGCGATATTCGACGCGATAATCGTGTCTGTCGCGATGCGGCTGCTGGTGACAGCTCCAGCCGCGATGTCGATTCCGATGATAGATCCATCCGCTATCATAGCGGAAGTAATCGCCCCCGTGCCCACAGAAAGGGTAACCGCTCCAGCGGCGCCGCCTCCAGTGAGGCCCGAGCCAGCGGTAACGGCAGTGATGTCCGCGCCCGTACTCTGGAGAGCGGTGATTCGAGCATCGTTGTCGTTTATGGCCGCCTGGACGGCATCGAAATTGCCATTCACCTCAGCGGCTCTGGCCGCTGAGCCGGCGGCGAAGGTGGTGAGTTCTGCGTCAGCCAGGTTATCGGCGTAGGCGAGCCCCGAGATGAGGGCTGCTAGTATCAATATGATCTTCTTCATGTACTTCCTCCTTAATTCCAATTGAAGCTATCCCAGTTCACGCTGTCCCAGAGCGCCGATGTCGGTGCGTTTGAGATGCTGACCGTGGTGTCGTTGTCGGTGGCATGATTGCCAGCTGAGTCATGAGCGGTTGCGGAGAGCGCATAGTTCCCGTTGGTATAGCCGGTTGTATCCAGGCTGATTGAGAATGGCATGCTTGTATCTGTGCCTAAAGAAGTCCCTGCTATGAAGAACTCCACCGAGGTCACGCCAACATTATCTGACGCTGTAGCCGTGATCTGGATGGCTCCGCTCACATTGGCGCCATTGGCCGGAGCGGTGATATTCACTACCGGAGGCACGGTGTCAGCTAGGATATTGTTGACTATGAGGATAGTGTCGTTGTCCACTGCGATAGCTTCATGGGCGTCTACTGCCTCAGCCTTGAGGGTGTAACTGCCGTTTTGGTATTGAGTGGTATCCCACTCGAATTCCCAGGGGCTCTCTTGGTCCACCATTACCAGCGCATCGTTGATGTAGAATCGCACTAGCTTTACCCCCTCGTCGTCATCCGCTACCGCCGCGATCTCCACGGTTCCGTTCACCGAAGCGCCTGATTGTGGCGAGACGATGTTAACGGTAGGGGCTTTATTCAGTAATCTACTAAATAGGTCACAACTGCCCCCCAAGGCAACAACTGACGAGAGCAGGATGATCCATATAAATCTGGATCTCATGATTCCTCCTCCTTTTTCATCTAAGCTATGAACATTTCTAAAATGATAGACTCTCGCTTTGTCATTGTAAAGTCAGAAGAATGCTTTTGTCAGGAAACCGCGAATGGGGATGAAAGACAGGCAAAAGCTGAATTACGCAATGCTCGGTTGAAGAACGTTAGAGATAAATGAGATATATTGGGTTTTTGCCTCTTAAGGGGAAGGGAATCTACCCCTTTCCCCTAAGCTTTTATTTGATGCTCAGGCGCCGATCTTGCCGCCGTGGAAGAAGAGGCGGAAAAGGGCTGGCTTGATTTTCACCCCTTCGATGAGAAAAAATCGATGGTCACCCTCAAGATATACCACGCCTTCATGAAGGAAGGCGCTCGAACGGGCTTGGACGTGGATTCGATCCGCGTCTGGAGCGATATCCTTGCCGCACATGCCGGGGTATCAGATTTCTCAAGGAAGACAGAGGAAAGCGGGAATATCTGGATCAGTTCGGAGTTTAATTTCTATTTTTACGAATTCTTCAAGATTGTAAGCGGCAAGGAGGACTTGACGGAGATCGTGGCGGATTGTTTTTCTTCGTTCGAGTATTTTAGCCTCTGGAAAATACCAGCGACCTTCCTTCCCGTTGTGTTTAGGCGCGGGCACTTGCATTCTTTCATGCCTGGAACGGGCTTGGGGCTGGCGCTTGCAAAGGAGATAGCGGTCCTGCATGGGGGTAGTCTTGAGTGTCAGAGCCGCGAGGGTCTAGGGTCTACCTTTACGCTGCGTTTGCCAGTGATTTCAGAAATCGAACTAACCGGGGGGCAGGACCGTCGTGCGCGTGTCTTCGCCGCCGCCAGGACGGTATCGACTGGCGAAATTCAGATAGAGCCGACGGAACATGAAATGAGGGAAAACTATGGAAGAAAGCCGCGCGCGCTCGTAGTGGAGGATCAGCCGGATATGTCGAGCTATTTGGCGAGCGGGCTTCAACGAGATTTTGAGGTTTGCGTAGTGAGTTCGGGATTGAGCGCGCTAGATGCGCTGGAGCATGGCGGTAGCCCAAGCGTGATACTCTCTGATTTGATGATGCCCGGTATGGATGGAATCACATTGCTGGAAAGGCTTAAGAACGATGATCGCTTTAATGGCATTCCTTTTATCATGCTGACTGCGTGGAATGAGCCGGAGATGCGCGATAGGGCTTTGGACGCAGGAGCAGGCGCCTTCCTACAAAAACCCTTTACCATTGCTAATTTGAGATAGGAGATGGCAAGGGCCGCCGGGATCGACCTAGTTGTAAGAAATAACTGTTCCGAGGAAAAGACCGGCCCGCGATTGTCCGGATGCTCAGAATCCGAAACGAACTTGAGCGATAGGGAAAACGAGATAGCCCTGCTTGTTTTAGAAGGGCTCTGCGATAAGGAAATTGGCGTTCGCCTCTGCCCCTCTACCCTCAGGCATACCGGGGATGAGGGGGGGCGGGGAGGGAAGGGGTGGGAACCCCTTCTCCCCCGCATGATCCCTTGCAGTTTAAAGGCTCTTGAGGGGACGCGACCAGTTGCGCGGCGGGTCGTAGTACCATTTGAGGAGGGCCTTCCAGAAGGCAGGGCTCTCTTGGGACAGTTTTGAGGTTGGCGGATTTTCTTTGCCGAGGAACCATGTCTTTGCGCCTGAACGGAGGAGGGCGGCGCTCCCGGCCGGCAGTCCGAGTTCCTGGGGAGGGAGGATAATGCTCAGTTTGTCCGCTCTGACGCCTTTGAGTTCACGGCCTAGGTAAAAGACCTGCTTTCCCTCCGTGGCGTAGCCGGAGCCGAGACTGAGGAACGTAGCCGGATTTATGCCGCTAGCGGGCCTTCCCGTTACCCAGACGGTGGAGGAGTCCAAGGCGTACCAGGGGTCGAGGACTTTGAAGTCTGGGCCGGGTTTTGGGTCCGAGGGTGATTTATAGCTGTCCAAGGCCCATTGTACGTGGGCAATGCCCTCGGGGCCGCGGTACCAGAGGTAGCCTAGGCTTTCAATGACGCTGCCTGCGGGAAGGGGGAGGGCGCGGGCTCCATACCAGTAAGCTTGGCCGTCTCCGCCAAGGCGGGGGGCCGGGATGATGTCGGGGGCGTCGGCTTCCATGGCCCAGAGGAGACTGTAGGCAGGGGGCGTCGCCTCATCAAGAAGGGTAAAGCTGGAAGCGCTGGCGCCTATGACTTCCCTTGAACCAAAAAAGACCCGCTCTTGGCAGAGGGCGTAGCCTGATAAGCCGATGGGCGCATACTGCTCTGGGATGACGTCTTTTAGTTTCGTCCAACGTTCGCTGCTGCGCGGGAAAGATGCCTCCGGTGGGCCGGAGGGGCGGAAGCCCTTTATGTAAACGGCCTTTTCGGAAAATGCCCAGCCGCCGGGATAGATGCGCAGGCTTTTAGCTTCCTCCTCTTCCGAGGGCATCAACCCCATTGCTTCCATGCCTAGAGGCCTTCCGGAGCGGAGGATAAGGGGGTAGCTTGGATCGCTTGGAATGCCCAAGAACTCCGCATTGCCCCCGTGATTTACCCTTGGCAGGGCCGTGGCATAGCGCGGGTCTGGATGGACGATGAGCTCGGCGAAGCCGTCTGCTTCCAGGTCCAGAAAAGTCGTGCCTAGATAGCTATTGCCGCCTTGATTGCTGTAGAGCTCCTCGGGGAAGCTCGGGGCGGGCTGGGCGGCTAGGCTTGAGCACATGGCAATGCTAAAGAGGATGCTGAGAGCGGTCTGCCGGGTTTTTGTATCCATAGAGTCGAGTCTCCTTGTAGGCTGCTATAAGCCTTCATTGCTCTTCGTCGGGGATGGCCGCTAGGGCCCCCTCCGCCTTTGGCCGGAAAATGCCCCAGATTTCCTTAGCCGAGCGGGGCCGGTAGGTACCGGGGGTGCTTCTCATCTCCCCGGGGTGGTCTAAAACGTAGGCAAGGGGGCTTGCCAGGCCCTCCGGCCCCCAGCTGACGAAGATGACAGAATGGTTTGCCACGTAGAGCCAGTCGCCGGGCTTTACGAGTTTTGGGTCTGCGTAGGGCCCGCTCATTTTAGAGAGAAAGACTTGTTGGCGGGCCTTGGGCGGAAAGCCTGCGCGGTAATAGGCGAGGTTGACGAAGTCCCAGCAGCCACCCTGGATAGTCTCTGGGTAGCGGTTGCACATGGAGACGGCCGTTTTGATGACGCGTTGGCCCAGGTCTTCCTGGGACCCCCTTGCCTGAGAGGGCTGAGCCTGCGCGGCCAGGACTGCGCAAAGAGCGAGGCTGCAAAAGAGGGCCATTGCCCGCCTAATGCTTAGGTGGAAAATTTTCATCCGGCCCTTCCTTTGGGGCGACGCGCGCCTATACTTACAGCATGATGCGGCACAAGCTGAAATGCAAGATCGCGGGCTTAGTCATTTTTTGCCTAGCGTCCTCTCTGGCGGCGGCCCAGGACAAGCCGGGAGGCTTTGAGGCCCCGCTGATGCTAGCCATACCCGGGGGGAGCTTTAGCATGGGCTGGGCCGCTGGGGAGGCCGACGAGCGCAACCTAAGGACGGTGAGCCTTTCCCCCTTCCTCATGTCCGCCACGGAGATAAGCCAAGGGCAATTTGAATCCCTCATGGGCTATAATCCCAGCCGTTTTAGAGCCCAAGCGGATTCGCCGCGGCGCCCGGTGGAGATGCTCTCCTGGCTCGATGCCCTTATGTACTGCAACGAGCTGTCCATCCGGCAGGGGCTCTCTCCAGCCTATTACAAGAATGCGGAGCTCTCGGTGCTGTTCAATGACTATGTGGAGGGCTTCGATTGGCACCGTCTTCCCCCGGCCCAGGCCCGCGAATATTATCGAAGGAAGGCCGATGATGCGATGATGCGCTATGATTTTTTCATCGCCTCCGGGGGTATTTTCATAGATAGCTCGGCACAGGGATATCGGCTACCCACGGAGGCCCAGTGGGAGTGGGCGGCCCTCGGGACCCAGGAGGATAGAGCCGCGGCGTCAAAGGCTCCGGCCGGCGAGGCTGGCTGGACGAGGTTGGATTCCAAGGGCAGGAGCAATCCTGTCGCGCTTAAAAAACCCAATGGCTACGGGCTTTTTGATATGCAGGGCAACGTGTGGGAGTGGTGCTGGGACGGCTACGCCGCCTACCCGCGACAGGCCCAAAGCGACCCTACCGGACCGCTTAAGTTTGAAAAATATGTAGTCCGCGGCGGCTCTTGGGCCTTTCCCCCCGATTCAGCCCGCCCAAGCGCCCGTATGGCCTTCGGTTCCTTTAGCTACCTCTCCGAGCTGGGATTCCGCGTGACGCGGCCCGCCCCGCGCGCAGGCCATGGGCTAGACGCCGCCGAAAAGCCGAGAGACCAGTTATTGCGGACTCCCCTTATTGCCGCGGCCGAGGAAGGCCAGGCCGATATCCTCAAGCGAATTCTCAAGGCGGGGGGAGGGCTGAATGCCCGCGACGCCCGCGGTTATGATGCCTTGAGCGCCGCTTGCGCCTCCAACCCAAGCGTGGAAATTGTCCGGGAACTTTTGGCCGCCGGTTTTGATCCCAACGCACAGGCTCCCGCCGAGCTTGGTTATCGCTCCCGCCCTCCGTCAGCCTACCTCCTCGCCTGTAAAAGCAATCCGGAGCCTGCTATTCTCGAAGTCTTGAGCGCCTCCGGGGCAAAGCCGAGCGAGGGCGGGGACTGGGGGCTTACAGCCCTCAGTCAGGCTCGGGCAAACCCTTCAAAGCCCATGATAGCCTATCTTTTAAATAGGCTGGACGCGGATGGCGTAAAGGAAAGGCCGGCTGGGGTTTTGCGCGAGTTTGTCTCTGCCACCCCCAGCCATGAAATTCTTGAGCTTCTGTACGCCAAGGGTTTTAAGGAGCCCGATTGGCGGGGCTCGCCGGGGGAATTTCACCGCGCCCTTTTTAGCTCAAATCAGTCCAGCGCCCTTGTCGCGCATCTCTTAAAACGAGGCATAAGCCTCAGGGACTATGGTTTTTATAAAGAAAACGCCCTCATGCTAGCCGCGGAGGCCAATCCCAACCCGGAGATCTTGGCTTTGCTTATCAAAGCCGGGCAAAACCCGAATGAGCGGAATTCAGCCGGCAAAAGCGCCCTTGCCTACGCCTTGAATGGAAACCAGCCTGCGAACGCGATTACCCTTCTTAAGCAGGGGGGGCGGGCAGCGAGCAAGCTTGAGGCCTGCGAGGGCTTTGTATTCGCCGCCATGAAACTGAGCTCAGCAGAACTTGCCGAACTCTGTATCGAATGGAAAAAAGCCGGCTACGATATCGATGAGCCCACTGCCAACGGCAAGACCGCCTTAAGCGACATCATCAGCTCACCGGGGCTCATTGAATCCTTACGCGTCTTGCTGGAAGCCGGGGCAAAGCTCAACTCCTATGATGGGGGAGGGCGGCCTGTATTTTTTGGGGCTCCACGCGCTAATGGCATTGACGACTACCTCAGGCTCTTCCGCAAGCACAAAGCGGATTTCAGCCTGAGAGAGGCTGAAGGTAGGGATTTTTTCCAATATATCGACGCGCCTTCCAATCCTTAAGCGAGGCTATGGTGAAAAAGATTCTTTGCGTTTTTATCTGTTTTCTTTCCAGCCTCTCCGCTCAGGAACTCAAGTCGGAGTTCTTAGGGCGCGTCGTCTGCGACCGCATGACGGTCTCTGACTTTCGCGAGTCCGCGGCTTACCTCTATGTCTTGTCGCGGGGCTGGGAGGGCGGCGGGATAAGCCGCCTGAACAAGGACGGCTCTCAGCCTCGGCTCTTGGACGGGGGAAATTTCGATTCCTTTGTCGACGCAGGAAGTCGCATCCTCGTCTGGACAAGCTCAGGTGAGATGCTGGAGCTAGATGATTCGGGCCCCGGCCTTTCCCTTATCGCCTCCGGAATTGAAGCGCGCGACCCACCCTGCTTTTTTGAAGGCTCACTCTATTACGCCAAAGAGGGCAAGGGCCTGTATCGACGCGCTTTAGGGTCCAAGGAGGAAATCTTCGTGAGCAAGGAAGAGCTTATCTTTGCCACTGCCTGCGAGGCCGGCATAGCCGGCTGGCTTCCCGCGGGCGATCGTTTTTCCTTGACGGTCCTTGACCCAAAGAGCGGAAAGGCGCGTAGCTATCTGCAAGACTTTCCCGGCTTCCTCTACGCAGGATCAGGCATGCTGTACTACGGGTCTTTTGAGGGCGGAATACAGGAAATAGACCTGAAGAGCGGGGCGATTCGGAAATTATCAAAACTGCGCGTTGAGGGGCGGATGGCCTTGGCGGATGGACGACTCTGGGCGGCCGACGCGTCTGGGGGCGGCAGGCTCCAAGCTATTGACCTAAAAACGGCTCGTGATGAAGCGCTTTCTCCTGAAAGGGGTTGCCGCGTTCTTGCTTCCAACCCACGCGGCATCTGGTACGCGCGGCGCCCGGCGGCGGACGCCGGTTTGGTATTTGGCTCCGGCGGTAATGAGAGCCTCTGCTTTTGGGCCACTCAGGCAAAAGGAAACCCGCAACGCATACTAGCCGCTGTGCCCTTCCAAATGCTGGCGGTTTCGAACGGCTACGCCCTGGGCCGTTTCCCCGCAGAAGGCCAGGGGCTTTGGGCCCTCCGTTTAAGCGACATGCAAACTAGCCAGATATCAAGCGAACCAGGCCCCCTGGCAGCCGCCTGGTTTGATGGAGGAGATGCATTCTTCCTGCCCCTTGGGCAGAAAGATGAAGGCCCAGTCCTACGCGCATCTTTTGCGGGAACAAAGGCTCCGGCTACCGTCATTGCCTCCTGCGCGGCCGCCCTTCCGGCCGGCGATTCTATACTCTATGCGCGTGGGC
The DNA here is from genome assembly GCA_041739325.1 of Treponematales bacterium. Lineage (GTDB taxonomy): Bacteria > Spirochaetota > Spirochaetia > Treponematales > JBGSOB01 > JBGSOB01. The sequence goes on along the minus strand of JBGSOB010000203.1, from coordinate 8,151 downwards.
CCGGCCCCGCTTTGTATATCAGTCCCCTCGCCGGGGCCGTAGGAGGGGGATCGGAGCGCCTCCTCCATCCGGGGCCTCTTTTGCGAATGGCCTGGGAGGGTGGGCGTGCTTACGCCCTGGTAAAGGCCGAACAAAGCCTGGACCTGAGCATGATAGACGCCAAGACAGGGAAGATCAGTCTGATAAAATCCGGGCTCAAGCCGGGTATGGGAAAGATCATTCTTGCCGAGCGCGGCGCCCTCTACTACAACGACGGCCCCGAGCTGCGCCGCTATGATGCCCTCTCAGGCTCTGACAGCCTTATGGCAAGTATCGATGAGGGCTTTGTCATGGACATAGCCCTGAGCCAGGCCTTCCTCTACTTTTCCGTAGACAGGATGGGCGGAGACGGAATCTACCGCCTGCCCCTAGGCGGCGGGGCTGTGACAAAGATAGTGGATGGGGAGCTCTTCGGCCTTGCCGCGGACGGCGGCTTTCTTTACTGGTTTTCCGATTGGGTCGAGCAGAATGAGCTTGAAAAAGCGTACTCGTATCGGCTTGCCGAGTAGGCGGAGTCTCATGGGGAACCTTGTTTTTTTAACTAGGTCCTCTGCGCTAGTTGCTGAGCCCAATGGGGAAATCCTGCCCGTTTAGCCAGACCCGCGGGTACTGGGGCTCTCCCGCATGGCGTAAGGCGATTGCCGGAAGAGAATCCTGTACCCAAGCGATGAGGGAGAGGACTGATATCTGGCGATCAAGCCGGACAGCCTTGCCTCCTATTCCGTCCATAAGGGCTTGGGTAAGAGCTCCATGCCCGAGGGACGCGAATTCTTGGGCAGCTTGGTTGGCTTGGCTCGCCGCTATCATGGCTGCCCCAGTAGCATTGCCAAGGTTCGCCAGGGCTATTTCCTCTCCCAGTCCTCGCGCCGTAAAGGCATCGGTTAAAGCGCCCGAATTGCATGCGTCTAGGATGTAGAATTGCTTTTGCGCCTTGATGCCCATGACGCAGGCTCGAAATTCGGCGCCGGTGAGGGCGCTACCACTCACTTGGGCGATATCTGTCATCTGGGTCATGTCTTGCAGTATGTAGAGGAATTCCCTCGTGCCAGCTGTGGCGCCGGGAATGGCGATGCCGTGGCCAGCGTAAAAAAATATGAAGACGTCGTCCGGCTCGGCTTGGGAGGCGATATCTTTAAAAGCCTGCAGAATGATGGGTTTTCTAGCATCAAGGTCCTTGATAGCCCTGATGTCGACTCTTTCAAACAAGCGCATGGCCGGCGATCGCAGCGATTCGAGGAAGCCGTTTACGTCGCCGACGGCGTAGTTGAGGCGAGAGGTGGGGTTTTTGTACTCGTTGATGCCGATGGCCAAGATCCATAATGAGGGACGATGATTTTGGGCGGCGGCATGTCTAACTAGGGCTTCCACCGGGGTGGAAGCCGTTTGGTCGCTTGAGAAGCCGATAGCCTTTATGATGTTGTCGCCGCCGCGTAGGGCTATGTCGGCGATAAGCTCGCTTGTGTCGACTGAGTGTAGGCCGCGCAGATTCTCGGCTTGAGCCTTGCCGTTTACGTAAAGGCGGATACCGGAGATTCCCCCGCCCTGGTCACTGGCTTCCAAGCGCACGCGAATGCTTCCGTTGACGATCTTAACCGGATGGTTCTGGGAGTCGACCGAAGCGTCATAGAACTGGTCGTCAACTCCCAGAAGTTTGATTGATAGGCTGGGCGGTGTTGAGAAGCCTTTTATGAGAGAAATGCTTTCCTTAGCGGTGGAATTTTTTCCAGTCAAGCGGCCGGTCACGATATCTGGCCGGTAACGTTGTTGGATGAACTGATTGAAGTCGTAGCCTTGACGCCCTTTGACGATAGATGCGAATCGTTCCAGTCCATCCTGGCTTCCCATGTAGTAGCCATCCTCCGTCCATATCAGCCGACGGGCCCCGGAGGGGTCAGCCATCCCGCTGGCAAGTATGGAATTCGTGGCAAGGTCGAAAATCCGGAAGGCACAGTCACGACCGGATAGAAGGGCGTTGTGGCCGTTCGGAGAAATGTCGATATCGAATATCGATCCCTGAAAATCTATGAGGTTTTCTAAAACCCTACCCGTGGAGCTGTCGAGGCTGGATAGTTTCCCCGCCATATCGGACACAAGGATCCTCTTCCCCTTGTCGGCGAAGGCTAGCTGGACTGTTTCTCCCTTGAAGGGGGCAGAGGTCCATATAAGGCGCAAGTCTATACTGTCGGCGCAGGAGACGAGCATTTCTCCCCTGCAGAAATAGAGGCGTTTGCCATCTTCCGCGTAACACACTTTGCGTACGCTGAATTTGTCTAGTGTCGCCGATGCGCGAATGTTTCCGCTTTGAGTGTCTATGAGAGCCAATACGCCATGAGGCTGGTCGGCGTCAACATTGGCGGCTGACCCGCCGCAAGCTATGCTTTTTCCATCCGGGCTCCAGGATAGGGTGAGCAGAGAAGAAATGCCAGTCTCGATAGATCTATGCAATGACCAATCCACCGTGCTCCACAGGCTGAGTTTTCCATTAAAATCAACTGCGGCTAAGAGCGATTCATCGGGTGAAAGGGCGATCGCGTCTAGGTGATTATTCGATGCGTGGATAACTTTTCGGCATTTGCGTCCCTCCACGTCCCAGACGCGGATCGTGCCGTCCCATGCGCAGGAGATGATGCTACGATTGTCCGCGCTGAGGACGATATCTCGTACTTCCTCTTTGTGTCCACTTAGCAGAGCTAGGATGTTTCCCGTGCTCAAGTCCCAGATTTTTAGGCTTTTATCGCTTCCAGCGACAGCAATGCGCTTTCCGTCCTTGAAGTATTTTCCGCTTACAATGGGGAAATTCTGCCCGGAAAACCTATTGATAGTCTCCCCGTCACTCGCGCGGATATTAATTATTTCGTTGACGAAGCCGGTATACGTTAGGGTATTGGCTGCGGTTTTTGCCTGGCTGTAAAAATCGGCGCTGCCGCATATGAGCTGCATTGTGTCGCTTGTGTCCAAGCACCACGGGATACCGGGAATTTCTTGAACCCACTCGGGCGCAGATGCAGCCAGATTCCATGAGAGCAGGACGTGATGGAAGGTTCCAAGGTAGAACCGGGAGCCATCGGAAGAGAATTCCGCGCAACTAATCCATGTTTTAGAATTTGGCAGGTAGCCCCTGCCGCTCGAATCCATATTTTCATCGATGGGCGGGAGCGGGCTGAAACTCGCGAGCAAGGCGCTGTTTTCAAAATCTTGGATGACCGTTTGGCCTTTCTCGTTCCACGTGGCTACATGCTGCCCTCCAGCGCTTAGGCGCCAGTTTATTATATCGCTGAGAGCAGGAAGGATGGAGAGGCTTTTTCTGCTTGAAATCTCGCCGCGGCAAAGTTTGCCGCCTGAGAAATAGACGAGGAAATTTCCATCCGGGCTCAGCCGGGCGGACTGTCCCCTATGGCTGGTATAACGCCAGACCTCCACGACAGCACCCGTGGTTTCATCATATTTTTTAACGGCGCCTGAATCGTCTACCCAGAGCAGGCCATTGTCCCCTTTGCTAAAGGCGAGGGAGTAAACTAGGCCATCCGTTTTAAGGCTGATGACACGCTTAGGGTCAAATTCATAGGCAATGCGAATGAATGAGTCTGAGTCGGTGGCGGCAACTTTGCGCGCGTCGCGGCTTGCCGCCACTGCCAGTAGGGGGCTGGTGGAAATAGTGAGTGACTGGAGCTCCTGGCCGCTCGACATGTTCCAAAGCTTCACGCGGCGGTCCATTCCCGCCGAGACTAAGAACTTACGATCCGCATCTGCTGCGACAAAGATGACCGGTTCAGTATGCCCCAGGGCTATTTGTATCCGCGGCGCTTCTCCTTCCATGGCGTAGCCGAGCGTTGCAAGGAGTAAGAGCCAGGCTGTTAGGAGAGGGCTGTAGAGGGGGAAACTTCGTAGCATGACTGTGCCTCCATGTATTCTTGGCGCGAATTTAGCTGACCTTGTTATCTTGGCTAGACTGCCTAGCGCCCTTCTCACTCCCAGGCAGCGTCTATCCCCACGAGCAAGACGTCTATTGTTTTTGTGGGAATTGCCGCCTCTCTCCGCTGGAATTCTGCTGCGCGTTCGTATTTTTCCCGCTCGGTTAGCCAGGAGTGTTCGTAGATAAGCGCAAGGCGGGCATCTTCTATGTCTGGGGAGCTGAAGCTGAGGGAAGCTACCGCCAAAAAGGGCAGATGCCTATCCTGCGGAGTGGCGTAGAGGCGAACGTCAAAGAGGTGGTTAAAAGTCCAGAAGGGCGCAAAAAAATCCTTAGACTCCTTAGCAAGGGGGTAGGCCGGGAAGGTCCAGTCGGCGCTGAGGGGATTGCCCTTGCTGTCTTCCAATACGAGGATAAGCGATGCGCGGGATGCCAGGCCGGCCGCGGCAACGGATAGATTCTTTACCAAGCCCACAGAACGTATGAGGCCCTTACCGTCAAAACGAGTCCAGGCTTGGTCATCGCTCGCGGCCGTTGAGCTTGATGAGAGCGGATTGGGCGTGGGCCGAATGGGGTAGGGCGGCTTGAGAGTCAGGCTCGGATAGCGCGGGCTCAGGGCTACGCGGACGCGGAGGGCAAAGGACCCGCCGTATTCCGGCGCGTAGTCGGGAAGCTTTACCAGCTCTATGATTGCCGTGGGAGGCGGGGTAATGGGGGATGATGGCGCCACTTCTCCAAAATTGAAGGAGCCCTGATGCGGGGAAAATTCAAGCTTCCATTCCTTAGGGCTCAAAGAGCTATAGTCTTTGCCCTGCTTTATGACAGTTGCCTTATTGAGCATACGATCCCCGACCTTCGTGTCCGGGGCAAGGAGGCGGAAATCCATAACCTTGAAATCGCCGCGTGGCATTTGGGCGGATAGCGCAAGGCTCAGGAAGAGGGCGAGAGCGGTGAAGAGGGCGGGCTTTACGTGCATGGGAATTCTCCTGGGGAGCAGTATAGCATGGCTTCCGGGGATGAGGGGGCGCGGGGAGGGAAGGGGCGGGAGCCCCTTCTCCCCCGCTTCTTACTATCAGGATCCTATCTTGCCGCCGTGGAAGAAGAGGCGGAAGAGGGCGCGGCCGCCGATAGTGATGGTTTCGTCCCCGGTAAAGGCGGAGAAGTCTCCTGTCCAGCGGCATGAATAGACGGCGTGGAGTTTGCCGAAGCTGCGCTTGTATTCGTTGGGCCCGCGGAAGGGGGCGTCTTCCGTAACCTTGGAGAGGGCTTCCTTGAGGAATGCCGGCATGTCGAAGGGCTGGGCCGAGCCTTCGTCGTTCGAGCTTAAGTCTCCTGCGCCGTCGCCTGAGGGAATGGCGGCTAAGGCGGCGTCGATGGATTCGCCCCAGTAGTTCATGCCCCAGATGGCCGTTTCCTTGTGCCAGACGATTTCTTGGCCGCAAAACTGCACCCCGCCGTACCAAGAGTCTAGGTAGGAGGCGTCGCCCTTGCGGTATTCAAGTTGTACCGAACCCTTCCTTGCCCCCGGTTGCGCTTGAACCCCCGATGCGTAGCAGACCCGCTTGGCGTCTGCGATGAATCCCTTAAGCTCGGTGTCGGTCATACCCTTCCTCCCTTACGTCTTTCTAGGCTTGATTCTAGTCTTTTTTCCCCGCCCCGGCCAGCGCACTGTCGCCGGCGCTGAGGCGGATGAGTTCCAATTCATTTATGAGCGAATCCTTTATAAGTTGTACCAAGGCCGCGTTGCGCGAAAACACGCAGCCGGCCTCCGCGCCGCTAAGGGTTCCGGCAAGGACCTGCTCCCCGTCCACGATAAGCCTTAACTGGTCGGGTTTTTTGCCGCGGCGGTGGACGATAGCCCCTTCCAGGTTGAAGTCCCCGTCGGTGATGATGACGGTTTTTATGCCGCGGCCGCAGGCGCGGCCAAGCTCGTCTTTGAGCGCGGCAAGTTCCGGGGCGGCTAGGGAGAGGTAGAGGCGCAAGGCGGCATTGTCTATGAGAAAGCGCGCCTTGGCGATGACGGCTTCCCGGCCGGAAACGGTGATAAAGGGCGCCGGGGCATCGGCCGGGCCGGGGAGGCCGCTTTCCAGAAGGGCGAGGATTTCATCGAAGGAGCGGCGGACCTTGGCCAGGTATTCTGGGGGGGGTACGGGAAGATAGGCCACGGGTTCCCCCTCTACCTTCCAGGCACCGCCCTTTTCCACCAGGCCTGAGAGGGCGAGGTAGGCGTTGGAGCGGGAAACCCCGGATGCCTTTGCCGCCTCGTAGCCGGTGAGGCTGCCCTGGCGGCAGAGTGCCAGGTAGAGCTGGGCTTCTTGGCCGGTGAGTCCGGTTTTTATCAGGGCTTCCGCGATATCCATCCTGGCCAGTATCGTCCGCGCGGGGGCAGGGAGTCAAGAAAGAGCTTGGCGGCTTTGCGATTCGGGCCTATACTGGGTCTATGATACGATTTTTAATGCGTAAGGCAAACCTTAAAACGGCGGCTATCTTCTTTGGGATGACCTTAGTTGCCCAGATTATCTTTATGGCGGTTTTAGTGCCCATGTTTTCCCAGGCCAGCGGGGGCCTTGCCGTCCCTGATATGAGCCTCTTCCGCCCCTATGCGGAAAGCCGCGCGGCCTTCGACGTCATGAAGGCCGGAGAGGGCCTCTTCCGCTACCGCCTCTTCGAGCTTTTGGATATCGTTTTTCCCCTTCTCTACGGCCTGGCCTTTGCCGTCTTCCTTGGTTTGGGGCTCAAGCGCCTGGGCAAGGGAGATACGGCCTGGAACAAGCTGCTCTTACTTCCCCTGGCGGCCGCCCTCTTTGATTACCTGGAAAACATTCTCGTCTTTAGCATGATAGCCATCCACCCCGGCGATTTTTCCGCCTTGGCGCCGGTAGTAAACCTGGTAGGCTTGCTTAAGTTCCTCTGCTTTGGGCTTTCCCTTGCCGCCATGCTGGGCATCCTCATTGCCGTGGCCATTTTAAGCGGGCGTAAGACCTGCGTATCCACCGTGCGCGCCCCGGCCGCCATCGGCCCCTATTCCCAGGCGGTGAGCGCCGGCGGCTTCCTCTTTGTCTCCGGGCAGCTGGGCATGGATCCGGAGAGCGGCGCTCTGGCAGAGGGACTGAAGGCCCAGGCCGAACGTGCCTTGGACAACCTCTGCGCCATCTTGGAGGATAATGGGATGACGATGGCCGATGTCGTTAAAACAACCATTTTTCTAACGAATATGAGTGATTTCCAAGCGGTAAACGAGATCTACGCATCTTACTTCACTGGTGATTTCCCGGCGCGCTCGACTATCCAGGTTGCCGCCCTGCCCAAATCCGGCTTAGTTGAGATTGAGGCCGTAGCCAGGGCTAAATAGGCATTCGGCTCCCAGCGCGGCCTTGCTCAGCCTTGCCGCGGTTCCAGCTGGGCGCTCCATGCCAGGACCTGATTCTTTCCCAGGCGCTTGGCTTGGTAGAGGGCCTGGTCGGCCCTGGCAAGGATCTCATCTATACACATAGCGGGGTCTCCATGATTCTCCGCCACCCCCATCGAACAGCTGAGCTGGTGGTCTGGGTCTATCTTGACGCTCAGGCCGCTGGATCCCTCAACGAAATTTTCAAAGGCGCTCAGGTCCGCCAAGTGGCTTAGGACGCGCTTAGCCACGACAAGCGTTTCTTCCGCCCCTGTTTCCGGCAAGAGTATGACGAACTCGTCGCCGCCATAGCGGCCAATGGTGTCCGCCAAACGGGTTGAGGCCCTGAGGATCTGGGCAAGGTATTTAAGAACGAGGTCCCCCACTTGGTGGCCGTAGTGGTCGTTGTAATACTTGAAGTCGTCCATGTCCAGGAAGAGGATGGAGAAGACGCCGGATGCCTTATTTTTATAGCGTTTTATGCGGATGTTCTCAGACTCAATGCGCGAGATGAGCTCGCGGCGGTTGTAGACCCCGGTTAAGCCGTCGATGGTGGCCGCCTCCATAAGGCGGGCGGTGGCGAGTTTGAGCTCGATGGCCACGGAAATCTGCCGCGCCGCCAGGGAGAGGATATGCTCTTCGTCTTGGCCGTAGGCGGCGTCCGTCTTGTCCAGCACGCAGATTATCCAACCGTAGGGCCGGCCGAAGGCGCGCAGGGAGAGACAAACTAAGGAGCGGAAGAGGCCAGCCCCGCTCTTGCGCCATGCCCCGTCACTCTGTGGGTTCATGTCCTGCAGGGCGATACGGAGGAGGT
>JBGSOB010000194.1:0-9275 GCA_041739325.1 Treponematales bacterium | reverse complement strand
ATCGACATGCTAACGCTGCGCTGCGCTTGCTAAGACGCATGTCGATCATTTTTCTATGCCACCCACGCTCAAGAGAAAAAGCAGGCCTTAGCTGGCGCGCAGGGGGCGTGTTGCCTGCAAGCTAAGCGCCCGCATAGGGTTTCTTAACAGCCGCGCTCAATACTGGACTTGTATGGGCAAATATTATATGATTGATTAGCGGTTTATGGCCGCTCATTATTCCGTTTAAGGAGGTCGTATGGCAAAACAAAGAGATGACAGAACAGCCGAACGGCCCCTGGTCTCGGAACGGAACGCCTAAAGTCTTTTCCCTTCCATGATCGGCTTCTTCGGCTCGGGATCGCGCCTTCGCGGCGCGACAGTCCCCCATGGGGACTCATAAAGAGCCGCTCGCTCGCGAGCATGGAAAACACTGCAATGAACATTTTATCTTTTCTCGATGACGAAGAAGGGTCACGCCCTTTTCAAGCCTGCAAACCTCGTACGCGCGTTCGGTTTGACGATGAATGGAAAAACGAAGGCGGGCTCGGCGAAGATCCCTTCGAGACCTTCATAGCCGAGGCTCTCGTCTTGGGCTGTGGATCCCCACTCAAGCCGGGGAAGGAAGCCACAGTCCATATCTGCCCCGCCCATCCGAGGACTGGGCTAGCCTGGCTCGCCGTTAAGGTCTATAAGGACATTTCCGACAGGTCCTTCAGGCGCCAGTCTGCCTACCTCCAAGGACGATTCGCTGAGGCCGGCATTTCTAGACGCGACGCCGCCCACATCCTTTCCCATCCGGGAGCCCTCCAGGCATTCTGGGTAGACTCAGAATACCGCGTCCTTAGCCTCCTCCACGAAGCCGGCCTGCCTGTGCCGCGAGCGTTGGGCCGGAGCCCTCAAGCGGTGGCCATGGAGTTGATTGGCGATGACGAAGAGAAGGCAAGCCCTCGCCTCAAGGATATGCCCTTGCGCGGAGGGCGCGCCCGAGAGGGCTTCGAAATCCTGCTGGACGCGGTGGATCGCATGCTCGGACTCGATATCGTGCATGGGGATCTCTCGCCATACAACATCCTCGCAGGTCCCCACGGTCCTGTCATCATCGACTTTCCCCAGGCGGTGGACCCACGCTTTCATCCCCGCGCCTTCGAGCTGCTCGAGCGCGATCTGCGCGCCCTCTGCTCGCACTTTGCTGAATCCGGACTGAGACTGACAGAGGCCGACGCCTCTTCCTTTGCCCGGCAGATGTGGGACAAACACGACCCGGGGCGGTAGCCAAGGCCTATGTGTTCTTTTAAGTGCGGGGCCTGTCATGAAAAAGCTAGGCCCTGACCCGGCACTACTATCGCTAGAGTACGGGTCAGCTTTGGCTACGCGTGCCTAATCGTCATGGCCTAGCTTTTTCATGCCACCCGCGCTCATGTGCGTCTTCACGCCTTGGCTGTCGCGCACGGGCCTGCCTGGCTTCCTGTCGGCTAAAAGCTACGCGGCTCCCCCTCGGCCACGCTTCGGTAGCCGCCTTGTATTTCTGGAAGGCGGGTCTCAAGGAGCCCCGCCCAAGTTTTTCTTAAGCGGCTCCCGTGATCGTGGCCTTCCCCCTTGTAGGAAAAAGGCTATCAGTTGATTGATTGGCGGTTGCGGCGTGAGGCGTATTCAATACTGAGATAAAAAAACGCAGTGACAACGCGGCTCAAAGCCAAGTTGTCACTGTATTGGTAATTTGATCCATCCCTGGGTTATCAAAGATCTTCTATTAGATAGCGCTACGTAGTATCCCACATTTCTTCGTGCACCCAATCATTTAATAGGTTTTTTTTCTCGCAGATACTTATACAATTCATGTCCCCCGTATCCGTGCATACGGAAATTAAGTTCCTCAGTTCGTCCTTGAATTCCCTTAAAGGGGAAGGCCTCAAGGTCGCCCGTGTAAATATTCTTAAAGTCATCGTTCCCCATCCAATAGAGGAGCTTTTTTTCTACGTATTTTTCAAGCTCCCTATCGACATTTTCAAAAACATAGCCATTTAGGGTGGTGGCCTCGGGAAGCACTTTAAAATAGGTATCATCCAAACGTTTCCATGCTCCTTTAAGCAAGGCTCTCCAGTCATTTTGCCCAGGCTGAAGGTCGATCATTGGGTTCCGCTCAGGTAAAAAATAGCTAAGAACATAGAGCTTGTAGCGTGGTACAAATTCATTCTCTTCTATACGGCAGAGAGGCAGGCAGGTCATAACCGCCTTGAGGCCAAAGTCTGCCTTGAAATAGGGGCTGAAAACCCCGGGAACCTCTGGTCCGAAACGTGAATGAAAACTTTTACCATCTGGTGGATTACGTTGCGGTTCATAGCCATTGAAGTGAATAAAGCAGTCTGTGATAGCTGCATGCTCACAAAAATCAAAATACCGGGCTTTAAGTTTGCTTCCGGGCTTGGGTATATCTATGCTGGTTCTGCTCGCACTCCAATATTTTATGCTGGATAGATCTAACCGTACGCGGTTCGGCAATCCACAGTAGGGGCAGAGGGCAATGGTCTTCATAGAAAAATGTTCCTGTTGCCAATAACTATCACTATATTCAATGCTATTACTAACGCTTTTTAAAAACTCAAGGTACTCAGCTACCGTATAGCCTGAATCCAAACAACTCTTGTTCCAGAGGGTATTCGTCATCGAATTGCCTGCCTTTCAAATACAGAATAATTGACTTCCGTAATGGTGATCTTCCCCTTTCGGTACCGAATGACCAAGCATAGATCATCTTTTTGAGCCGCCGCAAAAGCGCCGGCTATTTTTTCAAGTTGCCCGGAAATATTGTCGGGATGTAACATTATATCAGTAAGACTACCAGTACTTCGATAAGAGTCATTTAGCTCTTCAGAAAAATATTTATACATTTTATAATCATCCGTCAACTCGCCTGTCAATTCACCAGCTTTTTCCTTCGTATAAAGATACCTGCCATCAGACTTAAAATACGCGGCATCTAAGTCTGAGGTTACAACTATATAGCCATCTCCTTCTTTGACGGGAACAATCCTGTAGCCATCGGGCAGTGAGGGTATCTTCACCGCGTCACCGCCCTTAAAGCTTGTCGGAACGATTTCGATAATACCATCAGAGCGCTTAACAAGTTTCCAACCTTTGGGTATACCAATGACGTTCTTTGCCCCCATGTACTTCGATGGTTGTCCAAGGGCATCTCCCGCAGTAGCCCCATAGGCGCGCGGTCGAACGCAGCTCTCGAATTCCTCAAGTTTAAATTGTTCCGCCGTCTTCTTGGTTGCCTCTATGAGAGCGTTTAGTGTGTCTTCATCCACGCCGAATATCATCTCTCGTTTATAAATGCTTGGCTTAGATACCCGTTTCCCCAGCTGGGATAGCTCTATCCGGCTGCCGGTGGCGTCGTAGCGCTTCATAACCTCAAAGGGCGTATGCTCCCCGGCAAGCGCCCCGACGTCGTCGATCATGCTCTCAGCTCTGATCCGTTTAGCAAAATCCTCAACTTTGTCAAACCGCTTAAAGAGAGCTTCAGCTTTCCTGATTGCATCTGGATCGAATTCATCCAGACCGGCAAAAAAGCGCGTTATAGCAACTACATCTTCTTCTTTTTTCGCTAAACTGAGCAATTCGAATATTTTTCTTCCATCAGCAGCCTTATCCATCGCCTTTGCAAAACGGACTGTGTCATCAAACTTTTTCCCCACACGTTTCGAGAAAACACATGCGTCTTTAACCGTATCAAAGTATCCTAAGACCTTAACGATCCTGACCATGTCGGCGGCTGTCGTCACCATGTCAATCGCCGCCAGCGCCAAACCAACGATACTCCATAGGTATTCTTCCCGCGCCAAGTCCGGATCATCGATGAGCTTGAAAATACCCCCACGCTGACTACGCCCGGCAGCATCAAGTTGCGATGCTACCTCCAACTCGTATAAGGAGAGAACTCCGCCACCGACAGTTCCAGCCCCCGCAACGCATCCTAAAATGATTGCCGCAGTCAGTCCTACTCCGGGAATGAACAGGGCTGCTACGGCCCCCATCAAGCCCAAAGCCGTACCCGTCACTTGTATCCAAAAATCCGTTCCCATCTCTTTCGCAAGATACGCTTTTACCGCTACGCTCCGCTCGTCCTTCGATGTCTCGTTTATTTTGAAGAATGCTAAAGCTTGTTGGACAACGTAAGGGAGTTTATACAAACGCATGCTGCCGTCTTCTATCTTGGCACGCACTTCCCCAATAGCCTTCTTAGCCGCGTCCAATCCTTTCTCTATCTTCTCATAGGCTTCCGTAGCGCTGCTTTTATGGCTTACGTCACCTTCGTTAAGTACATCCATTACAGGGTAGGTTGCGCGTAAAGCTCTGCGCAATTCACCATAAAATTGCACTGCGGCAACCTGCGTTTCATAGTATGCGTAAAAATCCCAATTCTCGCCATCTATGGTCATTGGCCAGGGAACCCTTTCCACGCCAGGAATAGAGTGATTATAGCTCGTATAATTTAGATCTGCGTATTCCTTAGCTATACGCTCATATTCAGAGAATTGGTAGTCGGCAAGAATCGCGTCTTTCAATCTATCATAGACTTTGTTAGACTCCCTCGCCGATCCATGCCCGTAGAAGTATGACTTGTACTTTGCTTTTTCCGTCGCTATGGCTTTTTCATTCACAGCCAGCATTTCTAGCGCAATTTGCTTCATCTTTTCTTTAAATTCATCCACATAAGCCTTGCTCCGCCACAGCTTGGCGTTACGGTCTATGCGTTTTTTTTCCAAAGGGTCTATACGATCTGGCTCAAGGTCGTCATAAGGAACCCCGAGCTCATTCAGTAAAGTTTTTGTCGCTAAATTTATTTCTTCAAGCTCCGCCTCAGTCATCTGGTCGATTTCGCGGTAAAGCATTCCTAGCTTGATCGTGGTATAACTTGGTCCTTCTCCGAGAAAGCACCACGGACGAAGAATCGTATCGGCTTCGTCAAGTTGTTTATAGCCACGCTCGCACAGGAGCATGGTCGAAACGCGTTGGCTGGAACCGTCTCCTTCATGGCTACTAAATACCATCAGACACCCCCGCCTAAGACCTTGAGCATCTTGATGTACTTCTCATGATAGGCCTTCTCATCGCCGAGCATTGATTCTTCGCGCAGGGTATCCTTGACCCAGCGCAGGCCCAGGTCTATTGCTCTTTCCCAGTCTGCTTTGCTCATGTGGATGATCTCGCCCTCACGGGTGCGGTACTGGATATCATAGGATCCTCCCGCGGATGAGAAATCGCTCAAGCTTTGGCTCTCCCTGCCGCCCATGCCAGCTCCTGCCATTCCGTCGGCAAAGGGCTCTGAGGGGTCGTTCTGGGAGCTGGTGTCGGCTTGGCCTGAGGGACGGGGGTCGCCGGGGCGGACTGAGTGTAGGTTTACGCCGGCTACGGCGGTTTCTGCGCTCTCGCCTGAATACTCGGCGCTTTCGATATCTTCGAGGTAGACAAAGCGCGCCCCTTCTTGGTGCTGGATGACGTGTCTTAGTTCATGGGCTAGGAGTCCCTTGCCGGCTTCTGAGGAGGGTGAGAAGAATCCGTCACGAAAGTAGATGTCGCGGCCCATGGTCACGGCATAGGCGTTGGCGCCCTTGGCCACTTCATCGGCATAGCCGCCGGTATGGATGCGTACGTCGGAGAGGTCGGTGTTAAAGACGGTTTCGAATTCGCTTTTGAGCACGGAATCAAGGGGGGAGCAGGTCTATGAGCGTCAGCCAAGGCGTGTATAGTCACCTCAGTGCGGGGCCTGTCATGAAAAAGCTAAGCCCTGACCCGGCACTACTATCGCTAGAGTACTGGTCAGCTTTGGCTACGCGTGCCTAATCGTCATGGCCTAGCTTTTTCATGCCACCCGCGCTCATCTGCGTCTTCACGCCTTGGCTGTCGCGCAGGGACCTGCCTGGCTTCCTGTCGGCTAAAAGCTACGCGGCTCCCCCACGCTCCATGGTCCTCGGCTTTTTGCACAAAGATTGCAGATTCCATTCCAGCGCCTGCGGTCCATTACGCTTCCCCCTTGTATATTTCTGTACCAGGCCGTGGAGAACGCGTATCGCGCGTTCTCCAAACTCAATCGCCCATGGGCGATTGAGTAACCCCCTTGTATGTACGCGGTGACTGGTAAAGAAAAGGTGGTTGCGGCATGAGGCGTATTCAATACTGAGATAAAAAAACGCAATGACAACGCGGCTCAAAGCCAAGTTGTCACTGTATTGGTAATTTGATCCATCCCTGGGTTATCAAAGAACAGTGTAAAAAAAGCTGCAGTCGTATTCGTCAAGGTATGTTTCTTATAAGAAACAATGCGTTTAAGAAACCAGGTGCTTGGAGCCGGTCGCTAATGTTCTATAATATAATTTTATTTTCTTTACCTAGACAACTTACTCATTTTTTAATTTTTCAATATACGCATTAAATTCTTTTTCGGTTACCTCATCAGACTCATCAGATGTATAGACTTTGCTTAAGTAAGTCACATCTCTAATAAATTTTTTCTCGTTCTCGTCATAAACAAGAATGTCCATTCCATCTTCTTCCTTTTTAAAAAGAACAGCTCTTGAGCCAACAATAAAATACTCATTTTTCCGGTTACTAATCATTAAAATCTCCTACTTTCCAATTTTTATTTGCAGCGCTTTTTTGTATATCTCCCTACTCTGTCTTATTAATTCCATAAGCGTTCTTTCTTCATCTAAGTTTGGTTTCCTACATTCTTTTTCAATTATACCTTGAATAGTTCTTATTTCAGTATATAAATCAGTTTCTAATTTTTTAGCCTCAAGTATTGAATTTAGATGAAGCTGTATTTCTACTACATGACCATTACTCATTTTCACGTTCATCATTATATCTCGATACCCACTAGGCTGAGGTGTCTTGAAACGATCCTTTATCCTTAATATCTCATATTCGTCTGAAATTTGCGCAACTGCTTTATATATATCTTCTAGTTCTTCAAATTCGATAGTAGATCGAGAAAGATCAAGTATTTTAGATGCATCACCTTTATAGTCGTTGTCTATCTTCTCTATTGTTCTTTTCCATTTTTTTAACCCATCAGGAAATTTTTCATGCCCCCCAGTTTTTTTTGCAATATCGATTGTCATTTTTCGCAACTCCACATCCGCTTCTCTAGCGCTTTTATAAAGCACATCTAAACTATTCGAGTATTGTTTTATTTCGTCGCCACGTTCATGAAATTTAATCTGATAAGTATTCTCAAAAAGATCAATTTTTCCCAATAAATCAGCCTCAAACGCCATATCATCAACATTATCCATGGTAAATAATTTATCAATTAATACAATATTGCTCTCAGTCTTATCCGTCTTAGTTAAAAACCTAATCGCATCATCTGATATTTTTTCTATAAAATCTATTGGTTTATCCGTCTTCTTCAATATGAGCAACAATCCGTCTAAATTATCAAATTTATCTAATTTACTAATTACAGCAGCAACATTATCTACAGTGCCGAGAGTAGCAAAAAATTGCAAGATGATTTTTGCATCGCTTTCAGTTGCATCCATCACGCTCTTAATGACTGCCCTTCCATCAACTAATTTATCTATTTTTCCAATAGCTTGAAGCCCTTCTTCAACACCACCAGCTCTTGTAAGAAACATATTACAAGACTTCATACTGTCAAAGTAATTAAGCAAATGCTTAATCTTCATGAATTGCACACCACTGGTCAGCGTATCAACAATTGATAAAATTAGGTTCACCCAACTCCAGAAATATTCCTTTTCAATCTCTTCTGGATCGTCAAGGAGTACATGAGTACCGCCTTTCATGCTCAGTGCTACTTGATTCAAGTCATCAAGCGATTCGCATTCGTAAATTGCAAACGGTAAAGATGCTGCGGAAGTAACGAGAGCACCACCTGCTAAGATCAAGGCAGCTACTACATTTGCCCCAGGCACAAAGAGGGCCGCTATTGTTGCCAAGGTCCCTATTCCGGTAACAACCATGTTGGCTAGCTTCATTCCATGGTCTTTTTTAAATTCAGATTCAAGCCATTGAAGGACGGCAATGCAAAACTCATTTTTTTCTAATACCTTCTCTGAAACAGAACCCACTTTTTTCAACACTGTTCCACTGCGTACTCTTCCAATCATTTCTGCGTTTATGCCGAAAAATGCAAGAGCTTCATCAACAACAGGCCCCAAGCGGTGCATCGGCATATCTCCACTATCTATTCTTTTTTTGACTTCTTCTATTTTTGACTTTGCCCCTCTTACACCCTCTTCTATCTTAGCATAGATTAAAGCTGTCCCAGCTTTTCCCATATCATCGCTTGACGCCCTGAAAAAATCTATTACAGGATATTTATCTCGTATATATTTTCTACAAGCCTTCACTTCCGAAAGAGCATCTTTAAATTGCTGTATATACACCGGTATGTCTATTTTCGAACCATCACGAAGAATGAGCGGAAGATCTTGATCTTGGGCAGGCACAAAGCTACTATGACGATCTTCCCAGAACTCTTCCTCTTGTGCAATCCTAGTGATTAAAATGTACTCCGCCTGTCTCAAGTTCCAATCTTGTTTAATGGCCTCTCCGAGGTCGTGATACATTGGATTACTTTCACGCTTTTCTGGGTGTGTATGGAAATACGCTTGATACCGGCGTTGCAATACATCCAGCTCTCTCATATTTGCATCCAGTTTCGCGAATGCAATCTTTTTCATTTCAGCTTTGAACTCATCCACGCAAGCCTTGCTCCGCCAAAGCTGCGCTCTAGATTCTATACTTAATATTTTTACTGGGTCGATATAACCTGGCTCAAGGTCGTCATAAGGGACCCCGAGCTCATTCAGTAAAGTTTTTGTCGCTAAATTTATTTCTTCAAGCTCCGCCTCAGTCATCTGGTCGATTTCGCGGTAGAGCATTCCTAGCTTGATCGTGGTATAACTTGGTCCTTCTCCGAGAAAGCACCACGGACGAAGAATCTCATCGGCTTCGTCAAGTTGTTTATAGCCAAGCTCACACATGAGCATGGTCGAAACGCGTTGGCTTGAACCGCCTCCTTCACGGCTACTAAATACCATCACGCACCCCCGCCAAGGACCTTGAGCATCTTGATGTATTTTTCATGGTAGGCCTTCTCGTCGCCCAGCATGGACTCTTCGCGCAGGGTATCCTTGACCCAGCGCAGGCCCAGGTCTATTGCTCTTTCCCAGTCTGCCTTGCTCATGTGGATGATCTCGCCCTCACGGGTGCGGTACTGGATATCATAGGATCCTCCCGCGGATGAGAAATCGCTC
>JBGSOB010000192.1:0-33157 GCA_041739325.1 Treponematales bacterium | reverse complement strand
AAATCCCATGATCTAAGTCGAATTTTCATTGTGAACTAAGAAAAAAGGGCCGTCCAAAGTTTCTTCTTGGACAGCCCCCCGTATCGCTTGAGGGATTCTTATTTCTGCTGCTCGTCGATCCTGACCGGGAGGATGGAGAGCTCGGTTTCTTTGTCGAAGTAGCGAGCCTTCTCCATGATAGCCTCGAAGTTGACCTGATCCTCGATATGGAAGGTATGGTGGGGAGGAACGCGCGCCACCATGGGCTGGGTAGGAGTGGTTACCCAAAGGTTGATCTCCGCGCCCAGGGGCTCGACTACGGTTACCTTGGCCGGGATATTGTTTTCCTTGTTGACCTTCTCAACGAAAACCAGGTCTTCCGGGCGGATGCCGAAGTAAATGTCCTTGTCCACATAGGGGCGGAGGTACTGGTTCTGATCCGAGGGAACCTTGATCTTGAAGGAGCCTTCGTCGATCCAGATAGCCCCGCCGGTCTCGCTTACGCGCACGGAGAGGAAGTTCATGGGCGGAGAGCCGATGAAGCCGGCAACAAACTTGTTGATGGGGTGGTTGTAGAGGTAGAGTGGACTACCGATCTGGTTAACCTTGCCGTCCTTCATAACGACGATCTTGTCGCCCATGGTCATGGCCTCAACCTGGTCGTGGGTAACGTAGATCATGGTGGCCTTGAGGCGGTTATGCAGCTCAATGATCTCGGCGCGCATCTGCACGCGCAGCTTGGCGTCCAGGTTGGAGAGGGGCTCGTCGAAGAGGAATACCTTGGGGTCGCGGACGATGGCGCGGCCTACGGCAACGCGCTGGCGTTGACCGCCGGAGAGCTGGCGGGGACGGCGCTCAAGGAGCTTCTCGATATCCAGGGTACGGGCCGCCTCGTGAACGCGGCGGTCGATCTCTTTCTTATCAACCTTGCGGATCTTGAGACCGAAGGCCATGTTGTCGTAGACGGTCATGTGGGGATAGAGGGCGTAGTTCTGGAAAACCATGGCGATATTACGATCCTTGGGCGGAACGTGATTGACCATTTCGCCGTCAATGTACAGTTCGCCTTCAGAAATCTCCTCCAACCCGGCTATCATGCGCAGGGTGGTGGACTTACCACAGCCCGAGGGCCCAACGAAAACGACGAATTCCTGGTCACCGATGACGATGTTGGCGTTATCTACCGCCCGCACCGATTTCTCGTAGACCTTGGAAATTCCCTTGAGTTCTACCTTTGCCATACTGGCCTCCCTTTGGGGGTTATCTTATCCCCCCCAGTGTACCCGGCTTTTTGCCAGCTGTCAAACCTCTTAGTGCCTCAGACCCCGCCCTAGAGGGCTCGGGCTTTGTGCCAGAAACTCATAGAGGATGGGTCCTGCCATGGAAAAAACGCCCTCGTGCTAACGCTGCGCGTGCTAAGACGCACGAGGGCGTTTTTTCCATGGCACCCATCCTCCTTAACGATGCCGGCACAAAGCCTGACCCCTCTAGAGCGCATTCACCGCATCCCTCCGCCAGTTCCCGTAAAGCCACCCTCAAGCTTTCGAGCCTGGCGCATGAGAGCTAGACAGCGCGGGTGCTTAGAAAAAATATCGGCGAACGCTTCCGCAGGCTCTGCGAGGACCAGTGAGCCGATATTTTTTCTAAGCAGGCCCCGCACTTTTTAGATTATTGCGCGCCAGGCTCGAAGGCTCGAGGGTGGCTTAGTAAGCTGTCTTGGCCTCTTGTTTAAGTAGACGAGCATCCGCCACGACCCGTAGGGCATTGATATCCGGAAGAATGATATCGGCCAGGGCCTCAGCCGCCCCGTCCGGGAAACTCGAGCGGACAAAAACGGCTTGCCCAGCGCCTGAGTTGCGGGCAAACTCCATGTCGCGGATAGAGTCGCCCACCATTGCCACGTTTTGTGGTTGAAGTTGATACCGCGAGCAAAAGAGCTGCATAAGGTCTGCCGCCGGTTTCCCATTGGGCACGGTGTCTTCACAACCGATAAAATCAAAATACTCAAGCAAGCCGGCGCTGGCCAGGGTTTGACGGGTGCTGTCTTCCCTGTCTGCGGTTGCCACTCCAAGCAGATACCCGGCTTCCCGTAAACTTCTGAGGGTGTCTGCGGCATTGCCTATCGGCTGGCCCACCGACTCTGTTGAAAGCTGAGCCGCCCCAAAGGCCTGCGCCATAGATTCTTGGCTAAGCTGTGGGCAAGCCTCCTCGATTACGGAAAATATTTCATCAAAGCTGCCGATTAAAAAAATGCTGTCCGCGCTAAAAGCACCGCCCTGATCCCCCAAGGCTAGACGCAAACGCCTAGTAGAAGCCGGGTCGAGGTTGGCGCGCTGACTGAGCCCATCTATAAAACTATTAAAAAGCGGATACCAGGTTTCCATAAAATCCAACAAGGTTCCATCTTTATCAAACAAGATCGCTTTAATGCCGGGCATAGATGTACTTAACATAGGGCTAAGGGTGCTGATTTTGGGCTACCTAAGTCAAGCTTATTTCTATTCATTTAGCAAAGGATGCCCTTGTCGCGCCAAGGGCCGAGCGCCTCTCAGCCCTGCCGCTCTGCCTTCCGGCGGCTTACAAAGCAAAGGCGGGTCTAAGCCGATGTTACAGTGCTTGCTCCAACCCATCGAAGCTCGATAGTTTTAGAGGCGCTATCTTAGTAAACGACTGTTGACATTTATTCCGAGAGGGCTTTAACTAAAGGTATGGGCAGACCAAAGAAGGGCGCTGAGGGCTCAATCCCAACGAAGACTCGCATACTCAATGCCGCCATCGATCTTTTTGCCAAGCGCGGCTACGATGCCGTCTCTATACGCGATATCACTAGGAGCCTCGAGCTTAACGAAGCATCGCTCTACAACCATTTTCCCTCAAAGGCAGCTCTCTTAGACGCCGCTTTCGCGGAGCTTTCAGCCCTCGTTGAACCGAGTTTTTCGCCCCTTCCCCCCGGCTGCTTTAGCGCCCCCGGACCCTTCGACCTCGGATCCTATCTTATTCAGGGCGCCCTAGGCCCAGAGGGCTTCTTTTCCCGTATCGATGCCTCAAAGCTCCGTACCTGGCGCATCCTCATGACAAGCCAATATGGCCATGAGGCTGCCCGCGCGGAAATAAAACGCTCTCTCTTAGCCGCCCCAAGGGCCTTTTTTATTAATCTCTTAGAGCGCTTAGCTGAAGCCGACAGGCTAAGAGATGGCATAGACCCTAAAATCTGGGGAGAAATAATCGCCGCTGTTTTTTTTGAGTTTTCTTTTGAAAGCAACCTAGATGTCGCCTGGCAGGGAGAAGTACCCACAGAGAGAACTGCCCTTATTAAGGCACAACTAAACTCGATAGCTAAGCAAATAATGAAAAAGGATCTATAAAACTCATTTTTATATAAACAAACGTTGATTTATATCAATTAACATGGTATCATTATTCTAGCTGGCTGAAAGTAAACTTTCCCAGCTAGGAGGAAGCATGAAAACCCTCATTATTTCCTACTCTTACACAGGCAATAATCAAGCCCTTGCCCAAAGAGTAGCTGAAAAGCTTGGAGCAGAACACTTTAGCCTCAAAGAGACTAAGGAACGGAGCAATAAAGATATTTTTCTAGATATGCTTTTCCATCGTCCTGTCCGGTTTACCGCCCTTCCACAAGCGCTTGAAGACTACGACCTTGTCCTCTTTATGGGCCCGGTTTGGTTCTTCGGCATACCCGCACCCCTCCGCAACCTCTTTAACGGCCTCAGGAAACAACTTCCCGCCTATGCCTGGATAAGCTTTAGCGGCGGCTCCCTGGGGCCCAACACCAGTATCGCCAAGGAATTGGTACGTCGTTTGGGCAAGGGGCTCTGTCTCTGCCTGGATCTGACAACCGCCGCCTATTGCGCTACGCCACGCGTCGCAGATCTTAAGGATGCGGAAACATACATTTTAGTGGATCATCCGGAGGAGCTTGAGCGACTCTCCGAGCTCTGTTCCCTAGCCATTAAAAACCTACGGCTAAAACGAGGGACAACGGCTTCTTGGCAAAAAAAAGAGCAAGGAGACGCGCAATGAATTATACTTCTTTGCGATACGGGCCCCTTGGATGGTCCCTATGGATTCTGATGGCGCTGGGGGTATCGCTTATGGCCTGCGCTTCTCGGCAAGAAGCCCAAACGCTTTCCGGCTTTTATAAAAGCCAGGATCGACTCCTCCAAGCCCATGAAAGCTACGACAAGGCAATGGAGCTCTGGGACTGCCCCTGGGAAGACGAATGGGTGGAAACAAGCTACGGCAGAACCCATATTATCGCATCCGGCCCTAAGGAAGCCCGCCCCCTCTTTCTCCTTCCCGGCCTCTTTGCAGACGCCACTATGTGGTACGCCAACGCCCCCGCCCTTTCCCAACGCTATCGCGTATATACCTTGGACAGCCAACTCTATGGAGGCAAGGGGGCTCCCGGTAAAAAAAACATACAAAAGGCTCAAGACATTGTTAACTGGTTTACGGAAATTCTCACTCACTATGGACTAAGCCAGGCCGATATAGCCGGCATCTCCTATGGATCTTGGATGGGCCTGGCTATCGCCGCCGCCAGCCCCCAGAGCATCAGCTCGATGATACTCA
Source organism: Treponematales bacterium (assembly GCA_041739325.1). Taxonomy (GTDB): domain Bacteria; phylum Spirochaetota; class Spirochaetia; order Treponematales; family JBGSOB01; genus JBGSOB01. Next base: position 28,582 of record JBGSOB010000192.1, on the reverse strand, counting down.
TCGATCCCTCTGAAAGCTTTATCCCAATGGATGGCGGGATCGCCTGGAAGGGCTTTTGGTCCTTTGTCTTTTTCCCCAATCGAGACAAGTATCGTCGCTTCTTCGACTGGCTGGGCGGGGGCTATGGAGACCCGCGGATGGATATCTGGTTTGAGCACATGCTTAACGTAGTGGAATACGGCTCAACCCGCATGCAGGATGTCCCCGCAGGCTTATTTAAGGCAGAGGCCTTTAGGCCCATTAAGATGCCCGTTTTAGTGATAGCCGGGGGGAAACCCATCCTCTATAAAAATCCGCAGGCCCTAGCATCTCGCGTAAAAGAACTCCTCCCCCAGGCTCGGGTAGAGCTCATCCCCGATACCGGCCACGGCGTCAACATGGAAAAACCCCTTGAGGTCAACCGCATGCTCTTGGATTTTTTGGAAGAAGATTGAGCTTTGCCCTAAAAACTGATGCGCGATTGAACGCTCTACGTTCCCTATGTGCCAAACGGACGACCCCCTTACTGAACGAATACCTTAAAATAGTCTACGACAAACCATGCACCGGAGCTCAAGCCCCGCAGGCTTATTTGATGGCGGCCGTTTTCCGGCCACTCCTTCCGGTAAAGAAGGACTTGCCCCTTGCGTGGTGCGGAGAAATCAATGGTCCCATCGGCGACGCCATCCACGCTCACGGCGAGCTGACCATGGCCTGGGTCGGTCTCAGAATAAAACTCAAGAATACGTCCATAAAAGCTAAAGCTGACTGCGTCGTCTTGACCGCGCGAGGCATGGATATCGGCATTTAAATCTCCCCAGGGCCTTTTAGAAGATAAAAACCAAGAACCATAAGTCCCGCGCCGCTCGGGATGAAAACTATGATACCTGATATCGTAATAGGCTCCGAGCCGGAAAAACTCCTGTGGACTGTAGGTATAGCTATTGTCAAAAATATGAGAGCCCTTGCGCGCGCTTTCCGCCTCAAAGTCCTGATAGGAAGGATCGATATGCATGCTCAAGGACAGGCTAGGATCTCCAAAGATGTAGAATTCGCACTCATCGCTCCCTATCAATCCCCGTGCGTAGTCCCGGTTGAAGGTTAGCAGGGCCCTGCCGATGACGGGAATTCGGCTGAGGTAATCGCTTATGAAATACTTATTGAAGTAATGATGGCTTGCTGACTTTGTAACGGCAAAGCATAGCAGAGCCCGTGATTGATGAAAGAGGTAGGCTGTCATGAGGTTAAGAGACGTGGCAATGTCCCCCGCCGAACAATTGTTCATGATGACAAAGCCATAGTCTTTTTTTGTCTGAGCCAGGTCAAAGCTTGTTACGGCTTTTTCCGGGAAAGCGTGACCGCGCGCGTCGGAATGGGCGCTCACTAAGAGTAACTCGGCGGAGTTATTTGCAAGTTGCTTGAGAAATTCCTCACTGTTCCGCAGGGCAATGTCTTGGTGATTTGCCAAGCCATAGAGGGTTCCCGTGCGGTAGAGGGTGGGAACGTCTTCAGCTGCCATAGTGAAGGTTTTGCGCGGGTAACCGGAAGCGAGGCTACGATAAGCGTGATTCCTAGTAAAATACTCGGTATAGGCCTTAAGCTCGGAGATTCCCGCGTTGTCCGCTTTGAGCCTGCCCAGATATATTTCCGGCACTCCATTTCCGTCCGTAAAAGCATCAAACCAACCGTCATCATCAGCGTCTTGCCACTGGCCGGAAAGCTCCATAAAGTAGTATTCCACCACATAGGGAACCTTACCATCAAGGGATTCCTCGAAAAACGCCAGCGGGAGATTTCCTATGAGAAAAGCCCCCTCTATTGAGGAGCGCTCGTGATCTGCCTGCAACAATTCCCGCAATTGCACGGGGCTTAGGGCAGATGAAACAACATGCTCCAAGATAGCGAAGCCTTCCTTCCCTACATCCGCTTTCCAGGTCTCAAGGCTCGTCTTAATTCCCTTATAAACGCCCTCCTCCACCACCAGTGAAAGAGTTGGCCTTCCCCATAAGAAAAAGGCCATAGATAGAAATAGACCGAGAGCTAGAGACCGCTTTAAACACATAGACAATCCCATTTTCTCCAAGATTTAACCATCAGGACTAGCATTGATACCATCCTCTTGCTGTAAGGGTAAGGGAGCCCCAGAGCGCCGTCAAGAGGGGGCGCTCAAACCTTTGAGCTACGCGCGTTAATAAAAACTGAGCGCGGGTCCTGATGGAGAAAAAACATCGATACGCTAACGCGGCGCTACGCTTGCTAAGACGCGTATCGATGTTTTTCCTCCACCACCCGCGCTTAATTTCATCTACGGCCCATAACTCAAGGCCTCGAGCTTGTATCCCTCCCCCCTCCGCCAGTTCCCGGGAACCCGCCCTAGAGCTTTCGTGCTTCGTGCCAGAAGGGCGAGAAAGCGCGGGTGGTATGGAAATAACTTCGTCCCAACGATTAGGCGAGCGTGGCCAGTGCTAGCTACATCCCGTTCACAAACCACGCCGGGTTGGGGCGAAGTTATTTTCATATCAGGACCCGCGCTTATTTGTTTTATGGGCACGAAGCTCCGAATCTTCAGGGGGCCCACCGGAAACCCGCCCTAGAGCCTTCGCTCCCGGCGCCGCTACGGCTGGCAGCGCGGGTGCCATGAAAAAAGATTGGCACGCGTCTTAGCAAGCGCAGCGCGTGTTAGCGGGCCAATCTTTTTTCATGGCAGGCCCTGCGCTCTTTTGCTTCACTCGCGCCGGGATCGATCGCTCAAGCGTGCGTACACCGCACAAGGGGGTAGCGGAGAAGACCGGAGCCGCGCCTAGCGCGGCGAGGACTTCGTAGCGAGGGACAGAACGGCGACGAGCCGTTCTGCTGGATGTAGGCGCAAAACGTTGCGCCGGTCATGGCCCCTGGCCATGAACATCCAGATCAGCATAGACGGAAGAACTGCGGTTCCCTCTGCATACAAATCCCTACAAGGGGGTTACGCAAGCGCCACTGGCGCTTGCGTTTGGAGAACGCGCTTACGCGTTCTCCACGGCATTATGCCCACACAAGGGGGTAGCGTAGTAGACCGGAGCCACGCAGAGCGTGGCGAGGACTACGGAGCGAGGGGGAACCGCATTTTTTAGGCATGCCGTAGCGAACCCACCCTCAAGCCTTTGAGCTTTATGCCATAAGCGCTCTTGAGCATGGGTGGCATATAAAAATCATCGTAGCGCGTCTTAGCAAGCCCTGCGCAGCGTTAGCGCTACGATGATTTTTATATGCCAGGCCCTATGCTTAATTGTTTTTAGGGCACAAAGCTCAAAGGCTCGAGGCTGCGTTCCCCCTTTAAGGAGTGAGAACCGTAACCCGCGCAATCCTTGATTCTACCAGGGCTGAACCAAAACGGGCTTGGAAGCTGTACTCCCCGGCTGAGAGCGGCCAACGCAGTTCGTAGGGAAAGGGCAGGCGTGCGTATTCCACCCCATTGACGAGCCAGAGGACTTCGCGCGGGGCGGGTTGGGCTTCTACGCGCAGGGCCAGGGTTTGAAAGCGCTGTGGTATCTCGGGATCGATATAGACACGCGTCCCGTCCAGGGGAGCGGTGAGTTTTAAGCTGGCTCCTAAAAGGCTGGCGGGGTCAGCTTGAGGCAGGCCCAGGCCATGACTCTGGGAATAGGCGGCGTATTGGGGCCCTAGGATGGTGAGGACGCGGGATGCGCGACGCTCGAGGGGCGTGGAGAGATCTGCGGCTAGGGATGTGGCGCTGTCTATGACGAGGCGACGATGGACGTCGCAGCTGGCGTGGGGCTCCGTGCCGGGGAGGAAGTATTCCAAGACGGGCTCGGGGCAGTCATCCCCGGCGAGGGAGCCGGAATGGGGGCAGATTCTCAAGGCCAGGGCTGAGCGCGGCGGGGGAAAGAGGCCTTCGGCTATACCTTGGACTGCCTGGCTCTGGAGTTGGGTGAATATTTCGAGGGCAAGGCCACCTAGGTAGGAGCCGCCTAGGTGGTTCATAGGGCGGTTGTCGGAATGCCCCACCCAGATGCCCACCAGGTATTTCCGAGAATAGGCGATGGTCCAGGCGTCGCGGTAGCCGTTGGATGTCCCGGTTTTTATGGCCACGGGAAAGGGAAAACGCATGAGGGCCGTGTCTTCAAAGGAGGGCAGGCGATTCTCCCGGTCTGAAAGAAAGAGGTTGATCTGCCGCGCGCTATCCTCTGATATGAGGAGGCCTTTATCTTGGACGGGTGAGTCGATAAACCAACGCAGGGGGCGGGCGCGTCCTTCCGAGGCTAGGACGAGGTAGGCCCCCATGAGTTTTTCCAAGCTGGTGTAGACCCCGCCCACGGCCATGCCGTAGCCGTAGAACTCTGCCGGCCTTTCGTAGCCGTGCAGGCCCAGCTTGGCAAGGCTCTCGTAGGAGGACTCCAGCCCCAGGCCCTCAAGCACGAGGATGGCCGGGACGTTGCGCGAATTAGCCAGAGCGCGGCGATAAAGGAGGGGGCCGAGGTAGGAGTCGTCAAAGTCGCTTAAGGAGTATTCGCCGCCTGAGTCCTTGAGACGCAGGGGCATGTCGGCAAGGACGGTGGCCGGGCTGAAGACGCCCTCTTCCAAGCCCTGGGCGAAGAGGAAGGGTTTGAGGGTAGAGCCGGAGGAGCGATTGATGGCGGCGTAATTGATGGAGCCCTTATGCGTTTGGTCAAAATAGTCCGCGGACCCAATGTAGGCAAGGATATCGCCGCTCTCGACATCCGCGACCATGATGCCGAGATTGTCCGCCCCTAGGCGGCGGTAATCGGCTATGGCCGCTTCGGCAAGGCGGCTCACCAGGGCTTGGACTTCCGGATCTAAGCCGGAGCGCAGGGGCTTTTGCAAGCGTGAACGGGGAGAAAGGCGGTACTCGTCCATCAAGCGTAATACATAGTGGTAGGCCTGGGCCGGGCGCTCCTCACGCACAAAGGGGGCTATCTCATTGAGTTCAGCCAGGGCGGCCGCCTCTCCCTCCGCGTCTAAGATGCCCTGAGCGCGCAGTTGGCCCAGGATTACGCGGGCACGCAGACGGGCGCGGCGGAAGCCTTGAAAATCAAAGAGATTGCGGCCGCTGGGGTCTTGGGGCAGAGCAAGGAGGAGGCTGATCTGCGCCCAGGAGAGGTCTTGAGCGGGCTTGCGGAAGTAGCGGCGGGCGGCGTAGGCCATGCCGTGAACCGGGCCGCCCATGGGAATGACCTTGAGGTAGTGGGCAAGGACCTTCTCCCGGCCGTAGATGAGCTGGAGGAGGATGGCCCCGGTTGCCTCATCGATCTTTGCCAGGAGGGTCCGACGCCGTGGGTAGCCCAGCCGGATAACCTGCATGGCGATAGTGGAGGCCCCTTCCCGCTTGCCGCCTATGTTGCGCACGAGGGCCCGCCCCAGGCCATAGAGGTCGAGGCCAAGATGGGAGTGGAAGCGGCGGTCTTCTATGGCGACGCAGGCCTTGGCGATGCGCTCTGGTATGGGGTTGCCTATATCCCAAAACCCTAGGGCGCCGTACACATCCTGGCCCTCAGAGAGAAAGCCCGCCTCCCTGTCTTCAAAGAGGGCGGTGGGCGCAGGCGAGCGCAGGGGGATGTGGGAAAGGACGACGCTGAAGCGGGTCCAGCACAGGCCCATCCAAGCTGAGGAGAGCGCGATGAAGGCAAGGCTCAAGGCCGCCCTGCGCCTTGTGGAAAAGCGAGGCGCCAGCGCGTGAGAGGCGCAGAGCATGAACCCGGCAATGAGTGAAATACAGGCGCGGCGGGCGGATCTGAGGCGGCGCAACCCCGATTGCAGATGGCGCCGCCCGATAGTCATGATCCGCCCGAGCTTACTTGGAAGACCCTTCAACATTCACGGCTGCCCCGTCCGAGTAACCCTGGACGCGAAGGTTGTAGAGGGCCTGAGCCTTGGCCGGGGGAAGGATAAATGCTCCCTCGAAATTAGCCCGCACGCGGAAGTAGAAGTCGAATGTACCGGCCGGCAGATCGTTGTAGTAGAAGGTCACTTGATGATCTTCATAATCCACATAGGCCGGGGCAAGGGAATTCCGCCCTGCTGGAACGGCCTCCTTGACTGAGCCGGAGAGCTGGGGGTTCATCGGCTCAAAGCCTGAGGCCAGAGGAACGCGGAGGGCAACGAAGCTGCGCGGCTCGGGATTGATAAGGCGCACGTGGTCCTCGATGACGCTCTCCCGCTTAAAGGAAATCTTAGCCCCCTTCTTTACCGGATTGCGCGTGAGGATAGCCTTGCCCGAACCGTAATCGATAAGCTCGCGCTCTACGAAAAAGCCTGCGTTAAAGGCCGAAATCTGCGATCCGAGGAGCTCAGGGATGTACTCGGTAATCATAAAGAGGGTGGGCGGATTCTTGGCGTCCATAGTCTTCATCCGCAGCTTGAGCGGGGTATCGAGCTTTAAGCTCAGGCGGGCAAAGGGCCGCCCCTGAGAGTCCAAGACCTGCCAGGACTTTCCGTCGTGGTATTCAAGCGCCCCGCCTTTTTTTGTCTTGGCGTTGGCAATGTAATCCGCTAGGGAAAGAAGGACGCAGGTGTTGGTGTAGCTGTCTCCCCAACCCTCCGGATCCGCTTGGTCAAGTATAAAGGCAAGGACGGCGCGCAGTTCGGCGCTCTCCGGTTTGATGCGCGAAAGGGCCGCGTAGACGGCGGCGCTTTCCCTCAGGCTACCGTAGAGGAAGGGGTTGCCCGTCCAATCTGCTTTGCGCTGCATGCCCACGAACTCAAGCTTGGAACCCTGGCGTTTAAAGACAAGGCTGTCGCTCAGGCCTTGGCCGAGCTTTTTGAGGGCAGTAGCGTTGACGCCTTTTTTATCTACCAGACAGGAATAGATCCGCGCCCGGGTGTAGGGATCCGCGTCTTGGGCAAGGGAGAGGAGCTCTTGGGCGTAGGCTGTTTCAAAACTGCCGACGGCGTCCAGGGCGCAGAGGGCCAGGGAGCGCTCCATGAGGGAGTGGCCTGAACTGAAGTGGTCGTAGTCCGAGCGCAGGGCGGCCTTGAGGGCCTGGGTGGGCTTGCTTAAGAGGGTCGGGCTCACTTCATAGCCGGCCTTGTTCACTGCGGCGAGGAACTCAACCACGAAGGCGCTGAGGTACACTGAGCCATCGTTTCCGGGGTAGAAGGCATAGAGTCCCTCGGGGCTGATAACCGTTTCCAGGTAGGCAAGAAGGCCCTTGAGGTAGGTTTCGTTTACCACAAAATCGCTGGGCAGGCCCGAGGCGCCTAAGGCGGCGCCCAGGGCGATGACGGGATAGGCGCGGCTTATCCGCTGTTCGGTGCAGCCGTATTCATAGGACTGCTGAAAGCGCAAGGCGGAGAGGACGCGCATGAGGTCCGGTTGGGCGCAGATATAGATGGTTTGCAGCGTGCCGCCGGCCCTCGCCTTTTCCGTTGGCGCCGGAAAGGCATACTCCTTGCCGCTTGCCGGCACGATGGAAGCCTCGACGCTGCGGGTTACCGAGTCGTTGCGCACCGGCAGTGAGAGGGAGAAGGCGTCTCGGGCTTGGTCTGAATCCCGCTCCACCCCGACGGTAAAGGAAACCTCCGACTCGGCGGCAGAGGCCAAGCCCGGAGGGGCAAGCATGCGGAAGTAGAGATCGGTAGCCTTGGTTTGGGAAAGCTCGACGGCAAAACTCTCCTCTTGCTTGCCGGAGGGGAAGAGCCGCAGTCCCTCCACCTTTACCTGGGCCTTAGCCTTGCCGCCGGGCCCCTCGGTTACCCGGGCTATGGCCCCGGCTTGGATAACGTCTCCCGGCCTGACAAAGCGCGGCAGGGCTTCTTGAGCCATGACGGGCAGGCGCATGGAAAGTTGGGAGCGGGCGATGCCGAATTTGTCAAAGCCCGATGTGGCTATGGCGCGCAGGGCAAAGTCAGTAAGGTTGTCGGGTAGCTTGAAGCTGATCTCCGCCTGGCCGCGTACAACCTTGATTGCCGGATTGTAGTAGGGAACGGTCTGGAAATTCTTGCGCACGGTCGTGCGGTCAAGCAGGGCCATCTTAGACATGGCGCCTGAGGCGCGGTCCCCTCCCGGGCTTTCCTCGAAGGGCAGGTTGCCCACGGCCATATTGCGGCTGTCGCTAATGCGCAGGGCAGACTGAACCTGGTCGATAAAGGCATCGAGGGGATTGGAAAAGCGCTCTGGGGCAAGGGAGAGAACGGCACGGTCCACCAACCATAGACAGACCTCCCCGTCTACCGGTTTGCCGTCGCGGTCGCTCACGAGGATCTTCACCTTGAAGTCCGCGCCAGGCTGAGCCTTGATCTCATGCTCCAGGCTCACGTTGAGGCGGTTGGTGGAGGGATCGACGTTGATCCAGGTGGTATTGGCAACAGTGAGGGGGCGCATGCGGTCCACCCCGTTTTGGAAGGATGCCTTTGCCTGGGCAATATTTGCCTGGGCAATCCGGCCGCGCATGAGGACGATGTGGACGGGAAGACGCGGAACATGTTCTTCACGCACTGCGACGGAGAAGAGGGCCTTGCCGCCCTTAACCTCCACCCAGCGGTATTCGTTGCCCATGGGGGCCTCGATAATCACAAGGGCCATCGCTTCTTGGAAGGGACTCTGGATAAGGATCTGTGCATCTTGCCCCGGTTCGTAGAGGCTCTTGCTCAGGCTTGTCTCGAATACGGCAGCCTCGGTTTTCTTCCAAGCCACAGGGTCGGGCCCGGAAACGTAGAGATCCTGCTTGACCGATTGCAGGCGTCCCAGCTCATCCCGCCCCTGCACTTCCACGATGTACACCCCGGCGTTCTTTACCGCGAGCTCGATCTCCAGGGCCTCAAGGCGGGAGACGTAGGATGTCTCGCTTACCAGGGAGTCGACTACGTCGGAGACGTATTTGGATGCCCCGGTGGATATATCGCTTTCAGAAAGGTAGGAGTGCCACTGCCGTTCGTAGAGCTTGACCGTGATGGCCTTTCCGGCCAGGGGTTTTTCCTGATGATCCAGGACGATGATGGAAGGGCGCACCGCCTGCTTTTCCGTCTCAAAGCGGGAAAGTTTGAGCCCGATGGCAAAGGGCGGCAGGGCAAGCACGGTCTTTGAGGCGGCTACCGTCTGAGCGTCCGCGCCGCGGACATAGGCTTGGATATGGTAGGCGCGGGCTTGGATGGACTGGGCCGAGCGTGGGTCTATTTTAAGCGTGGCCGTACCGGAGTCGTCGGTAACCCCACGACGCTCCACGCTGGATAGGCCCTGCTCGCGAAAGGCGCCTCCGCTCTGGACGTAGGAAGAAAAGATGTAGTTTGCGAAGGAAGCCGGGCGGATGGCGTAGAGCATTTCGCTCAAGTCCCAGTCCACGCGCTGGCCGGCCACCATGCCGCCTGAGTAATAGGCGGCGCTGAGGATGATGTCGAAGGGCTTGTCGAAGGCAACCTTGTCCGGGCCGGAGAGGGTAACCTCAAAGCTGGGAACGCGGTAGGCCTCTTTGCGGAAGCTGAAGGAAGAAAGGACCGCGCCCGTCTCGTCGTCATAGAGGCGCACGCGGTATTCCCCTGAGGGAAGGCCGGTTTCGTTAAAAAGCTTATAAAAATAACCATTTCCGGAGAGGCTTACCGGGTAGCGGTAATCCTTGCCGGTGGGCGCCGTCACCGAGAGGCTGCGTTTGCGGCCCGGGGCGTCTGACTTAATGAGGCCTTTTTCGCGGATGCGTAAGAAGCCTTGGATATGCACCGCTTCCTCGGCGCGGTATATGGGCCGCTCCGAGTAGAGATAGGCCTTGAGCCGCGGTTTATCCGCCTCTGCCCGAGCGTCGCGCTCCAGCCAGGAGAGCCAGCGGGAGTCGGAGCCGAACCAATGGTTACTGCTGAAATAAGGCGGAGCTTGATCGGGATCTAGGCTGAGCTGGTCTCCCTCATAGGATATCGCGATGCGCGACACTCTAGCCGGAAGGGCCTTGCCGTGCTGATAGCGGAAGCGCCCGTCTTTGTCGCTCCGGCCCTGGATGAGCTCTAGCGCCTGCCCCTTCACGATACCCTCAAGGGTTATTTCCGCCCCGGCCAGGGGCTTGCCGCTTGAAAGCGAGGTTACGGCAAAGACAAGAGCCTGCTCTTCCTCGATAGTCGTCAAGCAGAGGTCGGTTACTTGAACGCGCACGTAGCGCCGCTCCGTATCGTTACCCAAGCGGCGGTAGCCCACCAAGTAGGAACCCGGCTTGCCTACTCCCTGAATCTTGCGTAAGTAGGGGGAAAGATCCAGGCCGAAGTTTGCCTCCGCCCCGCCCTCTTGGATGGGCAGGTCTATGACGGAGGAAAATTCAGGGCTTCCCAAAAGACGGATCTGTTCCTTTAAGGCGCTGCCATAGGCAGGCTCTTCTCCGGGCATGGGCGGTCGCGTCGCTTCATTGACCACGACCTCCCCAGAGGGGAAGGGCCAGAAATTCCTGTTATCCGCCTCAATGCGGTAGATGCGCAAGTCCAGCTTGCCAAGACCGCGGCCGCGCATGGGGAATACTTGGGCCCCATAGCGCTCCAAGATTCCCTGGCCGGCCTTCCAGGAGAGATAGGGAGAGAGGGATTTATAGTAGAAATAAAAGCCGGAAGGCCCAAAGTCGGAGAGGCGACGGCCTGAGCCTGAAACGAGGGCTTCATGCTTGAGGCTCAGGCGATAGGACATGTCGCTGTCGCGGTCAAAGGAAAGGAAGAGGCGGTTGCCTGAGAATTCGAACTTAAGGTTGCGCACCGCCGGCTCAAAGCTGATCATGCGCTTGAGGGCCTCTATCGGGCTTGCCCGGTCAAGGCTCTCCGAGAATTCCAAAAAGAGGGGGCTCTTGCCCGTGCCGCAGTTGATGGCCTGGTCCAGCGGATAGCTTGAGCCGGTAGAGGATACCGGGTAGGCCGCCGAGCCGGAGCCGAAACTCGTTAAGCGAAAATCCCCCCGCGTGCTGAAGGAATAGCTCGCCAAGGAACCGGGGATGGAGGCGTCCAGCGAGAGCTTAAGCCTCAAGTTGATCGAGCGCCCATCGGGGATGGGCTCTGCCAGTGACACCCGGTACTGGGCCGATGCCTTGCGGTCGCCACGCTCGATTTCCTTGATGGCGAAATCCCTGTGCGTGAGGATAAGCGGCCCTTGCGAGCCTAAGCCCGGCAGAGGGCGGATCTCTATGCTCAGCATCTGGGACAGGCTCTCTAGGTCCAGCGGTTGAGAGAAGCTGAGGGAAAAAGAATCCAGGGCGCTTAGGTTGCTTGAACCCGGGCTGGGGCTTAGGGAAGAGGGGGGAGGCATGAGGGTAGAGAGTTTTTTCTCTAAGCCGGGGGCAGTAAAAGTAAAGCGCTTTAAGGCCGGCCAAGGCTCCGAGGGGAGGAACTGCAGACTGCGCGAGTCGAGCCAGCGGTACTCGCCGCTCTGCTCGGGCTGAATCTTGAGAAGCTTTGACCCATCGTCGGCAGGGCCGCCGGAGGCCGGCCCGCGATCCTCCGTAAAGATAAGGGTTACTGGGTCATACTCGCGCAGGAAGGAATCCGGCAGGAGCCGAGCCTGGCCCCGCCCGGCTGTTTGGGCAGAGAGGGTGAGGGCGCTCGAGAAGAGGCAAAGGGCCACTACGCGCGCGAATCTATTTTCCATCATAATTCTCCCCTTCATCCTCGTAGCCTTCACCTTCGTAGCCTTCACCTTCATAACCATCCTCGCTGTAGCCTTCTTCGTAGCCTTCTTCGTCGTAACCCGCTTCCTCGTAGTATTCATCATCAGGATATTCTACGCTCCCATAATTTTGGTCACCCGGAGGGGCTGAGCCTGCCTTTGACTTATAGGAGTCTAGGATATCGCGTGGCACGCCTTGGCGCGAGCCGTCTATGCCAAGCAAGAGAAGCTCGTACTCCATCGGCAGTCGGTCCGGGCCGCGCAGGACAAGGATATAGTCTCCGGCTTTGAGTTTACGGAAGATCACCGGCCCATTGCCAAGGAGGTTTTGGGAAGAGTCGTAGAGGAAGGCTTCCATCCCGTCCGAGTCTGCCCGAATACCGGCGCCGACCATGGAATCCTGGGCGACGCTAAAGGAATAGGCTTGATACTCCCTGGCCCCGATAAAGCTTTTTTGTCCTGCCGAGAGGGCAGCCACCGCGCGCGCTTCAACTTTTGAGGCTTGGAAGATTTCCGCCAAAGCCCGGCCGCGCGGCGGCCTGACAAAGACCCGATACTCCCCGGCTTGCAGGTAGGCAAGCAGATGAAGCTCGCCGCGTCCGCCGGAGAGAACGGACTTGATGATTTTAGCGTTGCGCGATAGTGAAATGAGGGCGGGGCCGTAGCAGGAGAGGTCTACGTAGCCTGAACCATCCATGGTGAGTTTAAAACTTTCAGCTTTGCCTGAGAGGGCCAATGCCCCAGACTTGAGGTCGCGCGTAGCCTGTCCCTCCTGCTCCACGAGGCTTTCTTCCTCCTTGCCCGGAGCGGCAAGCCAGGCCCGTGCCCATGCGCCGCTACTGCGTAGGACAAGGACACCGTTAGCCGCCGACATCGAGCTATAGAGGGCGCTCTGACTTGAATGATCAAGACGCTCAAAGCGCCCATCCTCCCCAAGGAATTCGGCGCTTAAGGACTCGCCGGCCAAACAGAGGAGCTGGCCTGGGTTGCCGGGCTTAATTGGAATGGAAACGCTTTGCGAGCCTAAGTCGAGGGCTTCAAAGGCCTTGCCGGGGGAAAGAGCCGCCATGTCCTGAGCGCCCTTGTCCTTGGCAGGGGCCACAAAGACGCGCAGGGAAGCGGACTCGATGCCTGTATTGGCAACGCAGAGGGTGGATGCCGGCAGGGAAAGAAGCTCGGCCCGGCGACTATCTAAACTGTGGATGGTGGCTTGAGCGATCTTCCCCTTCCATACAGAGGCGACTAAGCCCTTTGCCAAAAGCAGTGAGGGGCTGGAGGCGGGCAGGTCTATCAGGATGGCCTTACCCGCCGAAATTTCCAGGGTCTCGTTCTTGCCCAGGCCCAAGCTGAACCTTTTTTCTATGGGATAGGATGTCAGGCCCAAGCCCAGTTGCCCGGCCCCGGCGCGCTCCGCTTGAGCGTCCCAGGCGCGAACCTTCCAGGCCCCCGGGGGGAGGAGGGAGAGGCTCCCCTGGGAATAGGGAAGGGATGAAGACCAATCGTAAACGCTTGTGAATGTTTCCGTATCGGCTATCGCCTCTAGGCCGGCGCGGAAGGCGCCCTGGTTTACGGCGCTTAAGAGGCGGGCATCTTCCGATGCCTCTACCATGAGGGCCTGGCTTCCCCGCCCAAAGCCTAAAGATTCTCCGCTTCCGGCTGAAAGGCTTAAGGGGCCTATCCGCGCCTCCCCCTTGTCCGTGTAGGCCCAGATGATGCCGGCCTCCGCAGGAAAGGCGGAACCGCCGGCAGGCAGGCAGGCCATGTCCAAAGCCGGAGAAACAAGGAGGCTGCCTGAGAGGGCCCGACCGCTTAATCCGCCAGGGCTTGTAATCTTATAGGCTGCTGCGGCTTCAAGCTTGGTGTCCGCTGTCAGGGAAAGGGTCTTTTCCCTCAGCCGCTTTACGGAGAGGGCGGCAATAAGGGGGAGGTCTGCCCAGGCTAACAGTGAGTAGAAAGAGCCCTTCTTGAGGGGAATGTAGATGGAATTGCGACCAGAGGCTATGAGCTGGCCGTCGGAGTAGAGGCGAAGTTCCACCGGAAGCCCGGCCTGAGGGCTTGTGGTGAGGGCGCTTACTTCGAAGATGCCCTCCGCCTCCTTGTTGCTAAAGGGAAGGAGAATGCCTTGGCTGTCGAGGCACTGGGAGGATGCATAGGAAGAAAGGGCCGCAGGCAGAGCGCGTGGATTGCGCTGGTCCAACATGAGCTCAACCGCGCGTTCACGACCGCTAAGGGAGCGCAATTCAAGGCGGTAGCGGCCGCTCTTCATTGACTGGAGGATGGAGAAATTCCAGTCGGCATCCCTGTCATCTCCCATAGCTAGGGCTATCGATTCTCCCTCGCGGTAGAGTCGGGCGGCTATGTCGTTCATGCCGAAGCTCCACAGCTCATAAAAGCCCTCTTGAGAAACGGAAACGTCAACTGAAACCGGCTTTGGACCCACGCTCAAGCTTTGGCTCAGCCCAGGAACTAAAAAAGAAGTGGAAAGCCCCAGCGAATAGGGCAGATTATTATTTTTTTCCTTAGGCTTCAAAGCCAGCAGATAGTCGCCCGCGCCGAGCGAGATGACCCCGCGTTGGGCGATATCAAGATTCACCGCTCCACCGGGCCCGGACAGGGAGGCTTCAAAACCTCCGGGCAAGCTAAAGGAGGCGACCACGGCAGCCGCTAAGCTAAAGCGATAAAGGTCAGGCCCTTCCTTATCCATCCAGCGGGCGCTCAGGTTTGCATTGAGCGCAAAAGTGCGCGCGCCCTTAGCGTCAAGGGCCCCTTCCTGCGTGACTGATGTAGTAGCCTTGAGATAGGTAAGACGGCGGGTATCCACGTTTGCCGGCAGGGAATAGAGAGCGTAGCGTCCCGGCCCCAGATTCGCCCTGGCTTGGGCTGAGCCTGTGTAGAGGGGAAAGCCGTCTGCGTCTTCAAGGCGGAGGGGGAAGTAGCCGCCCAAGCCCATGGACGCCGCCTCGTAACCATCAGCCTTTCCTATCTCCAAGGAATAGAGAAGGGCAGCGTCCGCTGCCAAACTACGGCGGTCTATCGAACCCGGCGCCATGGCGATGGCCGGGGGTATGTCCAGTTTTACCAAGCGGATTCCGGCCCGGCCCTTGGAGTTTCCCTGGGACTGAAGCTCTACAAGGTAATCCCCGGCGCGCAGGTAGCCCTGAATGAGGGCGTTGCGGCCATAGCCGTTTTCCTTAGCCTTGAAGAGGCTAGAGCGCAGGGCTGTGCGCAGGTTGAGGGCGGTGGCAAGCCGCCCCAGGCTCTCAACCCGGTAGATGGAGTCTTGGCTCAGGCTGAAGTAGTAGACCTCGGTCTGATTGCGCTCAAAGTTTTTAAACACCGCCTGTTCCGGGCTGAGGCGGGTCAAGCCGGAACCAAATTCGGAGATGGCGGGTTTAGGCAAGGCGGCTGCTTTGTTTTCCGCGGCCGCGGGGCCTCCGGGAAGGAAGGTCATCGCGTTGCGCGACGGAGTTCTGCTGTTGGAAATCAGGTAGAGGGTTTCTTTTTCCGCGCCGGCAACCACGCGGTACTCAAGGCTAGCCTGGCGCGAAGGCGGATCCTTCTCTAGGGAGTCTGTAGCAGCCTTGGCCGCGCCAAGAGAGCCCTCCTTGTAGAGGGCAAAATCCAGCACCCCCAAACGCTCGGAGCGGATTTCAAGCACATGGTAACCCTTGGTCAAGGAAAATACGGCCTTGTCCGCCGCAAGGGCCTGCTTACCCCCGCCTTCCATAGCACTCTCAAAAGGAGTGATGCGGTAGAGGGCGCGGGCCCCTCCCTTGCGCTCGGCGATTCGGTAGGAGCCGGCATCATCTACCCGAATAAAAAGGCTGAGGGCCTGGTAGGCATCGGTTAAAAGATTGGCGCGTTGCCGGATAGGGCTCTCGGAGCCTACTACGGGCAGGTTTTCCTTCACGATCTCCGGGCGGCGTTTGCCCTTCTCCGTCACTAGGCGATAGATCATTGGGCTTAAGTCCAAACCGGCTTCCCCGCTTTCCGGGCTAAAGAGGCGGATAAGGCCGCCCTGACGCAGCTGCTCGGGACTCAAAGACTCTGAAATGAAATTTTGGAAGGACTGGAGCTGGAGGACGAGGCCCGGCTGGGCGCGCAGACAAACCAGGGAGGGGCTGCCAATGAGCTCAAGAAAGGCGTAGCTATCCTTGGATTTCTTTGAGATGGAAACGCTACTCTGGGCGTTCGACCTCCCCTGCCCCAGCTTGTAGGAAAGGCTGGTGGCGTTTATATCCAAGCGCTCATCCTGGCGGACTAAAAGCTCGCGGGCATAATCCGCCAGATAGTAGTCGCGGCCAAAGGGGGAAAGGCTATGGCGCTTAAGCGCGCCCGCCTCAAGGACGGGGATTCCGCGGCGGATATGGAGGGACTTGCCGGCTTCTCCCTTGGCCCAGTCCCGCTCTGGCCCGCCATAGAATTTTACCAGGTAGAGCCCCTTTTCAAGCTGGGCTGAAAAACAAAAATACCCCATGGGCCGCCCTGGCTCGGGGGAATAGACTTCCTTAGTCGGGGAGAGCTCAAGCCGATACTGCCCCTCCTTCCACAGCTCAACCTCGGCAAGGTTGCGGCCAAGGGCCTCAAGCTCAAAGGGACCATCAGAGCCCTGGTAGACCCAGGCGGAATAGCTTTGAAGATCTTCAAGGGCAAGGGTTTGAGTTTGGCCATCGTGGATATAGGGCCAGGCTTCCGGCCGCGCGCCGGCAATCTCCTTAAAGCCCAGGGCTTGTATGCCCACCTTCTTTCCGGCGCTATCGCTTCCTTGAAGGTAGAGCTTGTAATCCCCACGCTCCAGGCTTATGTCGATGCGCCCGTCTCGCCCCCCCGGTCTGCCGTCTTGGGCAAGCTGCCCCTCCATCTTGTCCACGATGCTCAGGCCAAGGCCGGCCGAACTTGCCACACGCAAGCTGAGCCGAGCCCTTGCCTTGAGGCTGAGGAGGGATTCCTGCGGGTCCGTGGGGGAGATAAACGTCCGGCTCAGGCTAAAGTCTTGCGCGCTTAGGTTGGCGGCGGCGCAGATAAGGGCGAATCCGAGGCAAAGAAAGAGGGGTTTCGTTTTCATGACAGGATTGTGCGCCATCCACCAAGGCTTGTCAACGATTGAGGCGGATTGACCTCGTCCAGGCTTCCAAGAGAATGCCGCAGGCAACGGCCACGTTGAGGGATGCCTTTGCTCCGCACAGGGGAATGGAAACCCGTCCCAAGCCGCAGGAATCAAGGGTTTCCGGCCGGATTCCCAGCTCCTCACTCCCCAAGACGCAGGTCCCGCGCTGGGGAAATTCAAAGTCCCCAATATCCGTTCCGCCCAGCTCCAGGGCAAAACAATTCTCAAGATCCGGGCCGGGAAGGAGCTCGCGCCTTTCCCAGGCAAGGCTTTCAACGCAACCCATGGCGGAGCGCAGGGCGCGGGGGTGGCGCGGGTCGGCGCAGTGGGGAGAGATGATGAGGGACTCCAGGCCAAAGGCCTCCGCGCTGCGGAAGATGGTGCCTACGTTAAAGGGAGAGCGGATATCTTCCAAATAAAGGGCCGTGCCCGGGAGGAGTGAGCGGTCACTTCCATCCAGTAGCCCCTCCTTGGGGTTCATGAGATCCCAGTCCGCCAGAGCAATGCCTATCTCCGCCAAGAGGGCGTGCTTAAGCTCATTGAGGGCGCGGCGCGGGTCTTGGCAAGCTGGGTTTGCAAAAAGGTCGGAGGCTGATGCGGCCGCCGCGCGCACCCTGTGGGGAATGTCTTCACAGGAGGCCAGAAAGGCCGCCAGTTTTGCGAGATAGGGGAGATCCAGAGCCTGGCCGTCTACAAGACGGCGCTCAGAGCCCATGAGGGTAGAGGCGCATTTGCGCATCCGGTGCTTGGGGTTGAGCTTGGCCAGGCTTTCCATCCGGGCCGGCAGGATCATCAGTAGGCCTGTTTTAGGATATCGTAGACGTCTTCCATGGAGAGGGTCCGCGGCAGATAGGAGCAAAACTCCAGGTCACGCGACATCTCGGCAATACTCACCAGGCCGTCGAGTTCCAAATCAAAGTCTTTGAGGCGGGTAGGCACCCTGAGGGTTCCCAGGCGCTGACGCACCCCGTCTATCGCCTTGCCGGCCGCGTCCGCGGATGAAAAGCCAGTCACTTCCTCACCGGAAAGCTGAGCTACACGCGCCATCTTCTCAACGCGGGTCTTAATGCCCGAGTCCATAAGGTAGGGCAGGAGGATGGTGGAGAGGCTGGATTTATGGATGTTGTAACGGGCATTGAGGCTCAAGACGAGGGCCGTCCCCACCCCCAGTGAGGAAGAGGCAAGGGCATAGGCGGAAAGGAAGGAAGCCTCTACTGCCTTTTGCCTATTCTGGGGGTCTTCCGGCCGGGCGATAAAGCCATCGAGGGCTTGGAAGGCAAGGCCAAGGGCCTTTTCAAAGAGGGTATCCGAGAAAAAACTCGCCTTGAGGGAGATGTAGCCCTCGATGGATTGGAGGATAATCTCCAGGCAGGCAAGGGCCGATGCCTTGGGACTTAAGGAAAGGTGGAGGCTGGGATCGAAGAGAACGAGCTTTGTCAGATCCGGCTGGGTTTTGACAAGTTTTAGGGAGCGGTCGCGGGAATCCGAGAGGACAAGGCTTTCGGTAAAGAGGAAGGGGTCGCGGAAGCTCGTGGGTATGGCGATAAAGGGTATGCCGGGGCCGACGGGAAGCCTACCGTCTATAAAGGAGTCGAGGTCGTTCGATTCGCGGGCGGCCATAGCCACGGCGCGGGCGAGGGAGAGGGTGCGCACTCCGCCAAAGCCGATAATCACCTGTGGCCGCGAACCCTTGGCGAGGTTGATGATGGCCTCGGCGGTGGAAGAGCCGGCAAATTCCGGGATTTCGTCAAAGATGATTGTTTTAAGGCCCTTGCTCTCCAAAATGAGGCTCAGGCGGTCTATGGACTTAGCCTCATAGAGGACGGGGTCGGCTACCACCAGGCAGCGCTCTGTATCCGGTCCGGCCATGATAGAGAGGCGGTTAATGACGTCCGGACCGAGGATAACCTGCGGCGTTATGCGTATGGAGAAATCGGCCATGCCCTGCCCCCATTCTAAAAGTTTCCAAAAAAATTATAAAAAAAGCGGAAGCGCCAGGCCTCCGCTTAGTATTCACTTCTCTGTACGGGCTCCGGAGAGCCCACGCTAGGGCCAGCCTTAGCCGTAGAGTTGGTCTATGATCTTGTCCGCTGTCATGGAAACGACGGCGTCGTTAATGTAGTTGGGGTCATCGATCTTTCCCTTGAGCTCCGCAATGCGGTCCGCACGGACGTCAGGGGCGGTGCGGGCAAGCTCATAGGCCTGGAAGGCTTCTCCCTTCTCGATGGCTTCCTTGGAAAGGGAGACCGAGTCGGAGGCGGTTGCCTGGGAAGCCCTTTCAGTCCGGGAGGACTTCTTTGGGTTCTGGAGAGGATCAACTGGTCCTAATCGTTCTATGGTCATTTCGCTTCCCTGCCTTTCATTTACAATATCGGCAATTCTAGTATATTCGTTAAGCCGCAAATTTACTAGAGCCGAACAATTTTTCCCTCAAGGTTTGCCCTCTCCCTCAAGATCCTCAGTATCGCCATCCTCGTCCTCGCCCATATCCGTCTCGACCTCGGAAGCCTGGGCAGAGCCCTTTTTAGCCTCCGAAGCCGCGACAATGAGGGCAAACTCCCCTTTTTGCTCCTTTCTGGCTAAAAGCTCTGAAAGTAGGGTAGATGCCGTCCCGGAAAGGAACTCCTCGTGGAGTTTTGTCATTTCCCGGCCGATCAAGAGCTGGCGCTCGCCATCAATATCGGCAATATCCACTAAAAGCTTCAGGATTCTGTGGGGGCTTTCATATAAAACGAAGGCTTCCGGCCGTAACATCAGTTCCCGCAGACGGGAGCGACGCCGCCCGGGCTTGGGGGAGAGAAAGCCCTCGAAGAGAATCGTCCGTCCCCCCATGCCCGCCACGGAGAGGAGGCAGGCAAAGGCTGAAGGCCCCGGAATCGGCACTATGGTATGACCAGCCTCACGGGCCCGCGACACAAGGAGGGAGCCTGGATCGCTCAAGGCCGGGGTGCCGGCATCGCTTACATAGGCGACGTTCTGCCCCTCGTCGAGCCGCTTGAGAACGGACTGGGCCCCCTGTTCCTCCCGGAAGGCGTAGCAGGAGAGGAGGGGCTTGCGAATCTCAAAGTGAGACAGGAGCTTGAGGCTGTGGCGGGTGTCTTCGCAGGCTATGGCATCCGCTTTTTTGAGGGTTTCCAGGGCGCGGAGGCTGATATCCTCCAAGTTCCCAATGGGCGTGGCGACGATCCAGAGTGTGGACATGGGCCCATTCTAGCAGATGGGATGGAAAAGATAAGCTGGTGAACAAGGCAGGGGGAGGGCCCTCCCTGAGGGTTGTAGTGGAAGGCCTGCGGATAATCAATATTTTTTACAAGTAAAAAGATGCTGTTTCCAAGACAAAACTGCTCCCTTTTCGAGGTCAAGCCTTGGTAAGAAAGCGGCTAGTTTTTAACCGGATTAAATATCATCCTTTGGTTCTTCCTCTTCTTCGATTAAGGCCATAGCGTCTTCGTACAACTGTCCATCACCTATCATCCCGGCTAGCTCTTGGGCCAAGTCCGCATCCCAATCGCAAACCTCCGCCACGAGGCCCACGAGTTGGTCATCATCCAGGTAAGCGCATAGGTCTAGGGCGCCGGGGATTTCTTTTGCAAGGAGAAGGGGGAGGGAGGTAGTCCACCACTCGCTCGCGTAGATTGCTTCTTGAAGATCTGAATCGGTTTTTTTGTCTTCAGAGCAATAAACCTCCAACAAGGCCTGGAGCTTAGCTTCTAGCTCATCCGGTGATTTTTTATTGAGGGGAGCCAGTCCAGCTATAAGCTGATTGAAGATTTCCGAATTTTTACTCATCATTTCCCCTTGCCCGTAGTAAATCCAGGCATTCCTAGAAAGAGAACACAAAGTTCCCTTTAGCAGATAAAGCCCTGAGACTTGGAATGACTGCCCCGGTAAGCTCATACCTTATGCGCAATTTTTTTCCCCCACATTCCCTAAGGGAAAAAGGGAATTTACCAAGTGCTTAATAATTGTCGGGTCTGCGCGCAGCTCCTCACAGTATAGGTATCATTGAAAAATCCGCAAGGATAAACCCACCTTCTACCCAAACCCTTTACCAAAGATTCCTTTGCCGCGAAAATTCGCAAAGCCTTGGATTCCTAAAGGCCGGCTTTGCCCAAGTTTGCCAGCAGGTGGTCCAATAAATTGGTAGCCGCGCGCGAGAGACGGCGTTCATGACGGAAGATGGCTGAGGCGCGGCGCCGGAGGGGGGGCAGACCCTCTACCTTGAGTTCGCGTAAAAGGCCCTCTGAGAGCTCCGGCTCCGCGACGACGCGGGGGATGATGGCCGCGCCTAGGTCTACCGCGGCCATGCGCTTGATTGCCTCCATGTTATCCGTCTCCATGGCCACGGTGGGGAAAAAGCCGTTTGTTTCAAAGAGCTCATCCAAGAAGGCGCGAAAGCCCGAGCCCGGAGAAAAGAGGATGAGGGGATAGCCCTCCAGGTCTGAAAAATGAATGGTTTCCGGCAGGGGACAGCGGGGGGCGGCCACAAGGACCATTTCGTCTTCATAGAGGGGGAGGACTTCCAGGTCTGGGTGCCGAACCGGGCTTGTGACAAGGCCGATGTCGACGCGGCCGGCTAGAACGGCTTCCCGAATCTCATGGGTCTTGCCGGTGAGGATGGAGAGCTGTACCTCGGGGAAGCGCTCCCTAAAGGAATGGATGAGGGCCGGCAGAACGAAGATAGAGAGGGTAGAGCCCGCGCCCAGGCTTACCCGCCCGCCCTCCCCCGCCTTGCGCTCGGCAAGGAGGGCTTGGGTATCCTCGAGGACGGAAAGCACACGCTTTGCCCCCTGATAGACGATCTGCCCGGCTTCCGTAAGGCGCAGGCCCCGGGGCAGGCGTTCCAAGACATCCTCCCCCAGCTCCACTTCCAGGCTGCGGATGGATTGGCTCATAGCCGGCTGGCTTAAAAAAAGAATATCCGCCGCCTTGGTAAAACTGCCGCTATCCGCCACCGCGACAAGGGCTTGAAGCTGAAGAATGGTCATAGAGCCTCCTGTGCGGACACAGATTAGAAACCAACGCGCCTTCAAATGATTCGATAGGGCATTCCCCAGCCTAGCTTTCCATTTGAACCAAGAATTTCCTCGATCCTTTGAACAATTTTTTGTATTGAGTAATCCTCGTATTTCTGAGGGATAAAATCGATGGGCTTAAGTTCATCTCCATCAGCTACGATGCTCATCTTTTTGTAATGCCGTATTATGTTTACATCAGAGGCAAGGCGCTTTAGCCCTAAAGCTTCCTTATCGCTTTTTTTTCTAGATTCGCATTCTTCCTCCGAATCGTATACTTCACCTTCGAAGTATCTATATGCTCCGTCTCCAAAATTCGTTTCATACTCGTCTTCCTCAAGAACGAAGAAAAATGTTTTTGTTTCGTGCTGGTCATTGAGCAAGGCACTGAGTTTGGGATAATCCTCCATTTTCATGGGATCGATTGGCAAAAAATTATCTTTCCATTCTATGGCTGTGAATTCCGGTATGGATGGCAACGTGGGTAGTTTTGAGATTAGCTCGCTTGGACATGGGGAAAGTTCATGATGCGTGCGGTAAATGTCTTGGTGAAGGGCATCCCATTGCAGGCTGTAGGGAAGGATAAATTTCCATTCTTTGGGCGCATCCCTGCCTATCAAAATAAAAAAGCCACCGAATCCATTGTCGATGGAGGCAATATATCTTTCGCCATTATCATAAAAATATTCTATCTTTTTCATGCTGCTCATTCTCCTTTCTAAAGGCAACTCACGCCCAGGCGCTTGGGTACCCCCGGCGAGGGGGTAGCGGAAGACGCCACAGGCGGCTGGAGCGAGGGAGCAGGGGCTTGAGAAGCCCCTGCGGGGGTCCGGGGGGTATCCCCCCGGCGGGAGGGTAGCGTAGAAACGGCGGCGCGAAGCGACGACTTTCGGAGCGAGGGGGGCTCTCCCCCTTTCCCCCTATCTTTTCTTCTACTATAAGCATAGCTTATAGATATCATAATTATTATCCATTAGCATTATATGCAAAAAAACATTATTATCCATCCCGGTTCGCAGAAAAGAATGCCTGCCAGGAGGGACGTATGGGCTTTACCGCGGTTGTGGGTACGCAATGGGGCGATGAGGGAAAGGGGCGTTTCGTGGACTATCTGGCGGAAAGCGCCGGGATGGTCGTTCGATACCAGGGCGGGAACAACGCCGGCCACACGGTCGTCAATGAACACGGGACCTTTAAGCTCCACCTTATTCCCTCGGGTATCTTCAGAAAGGGCTGCGTCTGCCTCATGGGCCCGGGCATGGTTGTTTCCTTGAGCGGTCTCCTTGCCGAGATGGACGAATTGACGGCTGGGGGGATAGATCTCTCGGGCTTGAGGATTTCCGAACGCGCCCACCTGGTGATGCCCTACCATATTGCTTTGGATAAGGCTGATGAGGCCTTCCGCAAACACGGCAAGATCGGCTCCACCCTCAAGGGGATAGCCTGGGCCTACGCCGACAAGGCGCTGCGGGTGGGAATTCGCGCCGGAGACCTGCGCGACATGGAGAGCCTGAAGGCAAAGGTTGCCAAGGGCGTGGAACTCCACAATCGCTGGATCGTTCAGCTTTATGGGCAGGAGCCCTTGGCGGAAAAAGCGGTTCTTGACGAGGTGCTCGCCGCGGCCGCCCGGCTCAAAGACTTAGTGGTAGATTCCGTGCCCCTTATCCGCCACGCGCGGCTTACGAATATGAACGTACTGTTGGAAGGCCAGCTGGGGACGATGCGCGACCTAGACTGGGGCGACTACCCCTGGGTGACATCCTCTTCCCCCGTGCCCGGCGGGGCGGCGGTGGGGGCCGGTATTCCCCCTCAAGAGATTAAGCGCTCGGTGGGCGTGGTAAAGGCCTACACCACCAGCGTGGGTGAGGGCCCCCTGCCCTCCGAGCTCAATGACGAGAGCGGCCTTTCTTTGCGCGAGATTGGCATGGAGTACGGCGCCACTACCGGCAGGCCTCGGCGCTGCGGCTGGTTTGACGCCCTACCGGTGCGGCGATCGGTTGAGGTGGGCGGGGTTACCGAGCTTGCCCTGACAAAACTAGACGTGCTGGATTCCTTTCCCAGCCTGAAGATTTGCACGGCCTATGAAAAAGACGGTGCGCAAACCCTGGAGATGCCCTTTGCCTTGGAGGGATGGAAGCCGGTTTACGAGGAAATGCCCGGCTGGAGGGAACCTACCCGCCATGTGCGCCGCTGGGAAGACCTGCCGGCAGCCGCCCAGGCCTACGTAAAACGCATAGAAGAGCTCTGCGGGGCGCCCATCCGCTTTGTTTCCGTGGGCCCGGGGCGCGAAGAGTTGGTGACGCTTTAGGACCAGGCGCGCAAGAGATGACCTTACTGGAAAAACTGCAGGTAAAGGGGAACAAGAGCGTCTTAGTTTTGTCTTCTCCGCCGGAGCTTTCCCCCCTTCTACAGGAAATCTCCGCGGCGATGAAGACGGCGCGCAAGGCGGGGGCCGGCCCCTTCGAACTTATCTTGGTCTACGTGCAGGACAGCGTCGCCCTAGCCGCCGCCTTGGAGCAGGCTAGGGCCCTGCTTATTCACGCCGACCTGCTGTGGTTCGCCTATCCTAAAAAGACTTCCAAGCGCTACTCCTCCGACCTTAGCCGCGACTTTGGCTGGGAAACCCTTGAAAACCTGGGCTTCCGCCCCGTGCGGCAGATTGCCCTGGACGATGACTGGTCTGCCCTGCGCTTTAGGCATCAGTCGGCGGGATAGAGGAAAGGCCTTCAATCTCGGCGGGGCTTAAACCGGCAATGGCGCTGATCTGCTCCGGAGAAATGCCAAAACGCAGCATGCGAGCGGCGATGCTCCGCCGTTCCGCATCAAGGCCCAAGCGCCTTCCCTGCTCTAAACCCTGCTCTAAACCCTGTCTTAGGCCTAGCTCCCGCCCCTCAGCTAATCCAGCCTTCCTCGCCTCATCCAGATTCACCCGCTGATCCATGAGAAAACGTTCCCGCGCCTCCGCCCTATCCCGAAGCATCTCATCCTCATTGAAGGCACGCATATACTCATGGGCTTGGGCGATATCCGGATTATCCTTGTAGAGCTCGTCCATAACCATAGTCTCTCCTCCCTCAAATGTAAGGAATTTTGCCCATTGGTCAAGCTCCCGCTGGGCGAGTGGGGATGCGAGGCCTGTCTTTGTCAGTTCTAAGAAGCAGAGCTGAAGGTCAGCGCAACCCAGAGCATGGGGCGGAGCATCGTCCCGGAGGCTCCATGCCCGAAAAGCGGGCGAGTCTTTCGGGAAGATTCTACAGTCAAGAATACTGAGGCCGATAGCCGGGCGAAGGGCGCGGTAGTCATCCCCAGAACTCAGTTGATCGGCATAGAGCCGGGCTAGATAGTGGATGGCTCGCTTGAGATAATCAGCTTGGGAGCTTGTCTGCATCTCCACGTCAAACCATCGCCCCAGCGAATCTCTAGCCTTAATATCTAACACCGTCTCCTTGCCGTCATCCGCAAGGGCTGGACTCCAGGGATTTTTTAGGGAGATATCCGTGGCCGGTTCTCTTCCACAGGCCCGTAAAAAAGCATTGCAGAGTGAGAGAAGAATCGGTCGGTGGGACTCAATCCCAAACAGGTAGCGAAAAGCGATATCGTTCGTGGGGCGGATAGAGGCGCTCATGACTGCTCCTTACCCCTCATTCAGGGAAAAAACGCATGGCACTTCAATCAAACAAGTAATATCCTCAATAAAAAAGCGGGAAAGCCACCTTTGCCAAAGGTTTCTTTCCCGCGCCCAATCTTCCAAAGCTAATAATATCGCTAGCTGCGTGGTGGAGTATGTAACCGTATCGGCAGTGGTGAAGAAGATGGCCTGTCATGAGGGAAGGGTAAAGCACTGAGAGCTTCTGCAGGGGGGTGTAGCCCCCCTGCACCCCCTTGAAAATAGAGAGATAGCTAAATTGTTAAAAAGCCCGGACTGCCCGGACTGAGTATCCATTTTTCTTGTAGACGTTGTACTGTAAGCCAACATCGAATTTCTGTTTCCAGGCGTTGTTATTGTCGTTCTGGGAGGAGGACCAGTACCAGCCGGAACCCAGCCCTCCCAGACCAGCATCCGCACGGGCGTCTTCCTGCCGGGCGGGCACCCGTCCTCAGCTTTATTTGCTGGTGCTTCCACCAGCCCCCGCGCCGCTTTTGGACAAAAGCTCGCTCACCCGCCGGAGCAGTAACCCCGGCGGTTCAGGCTATTCCAACGGCCGCCTCGCGACCTAAGGATTCTATTTTCTGTTTGCTGCAGCAGCTTTTTCATCAGCGGTTTTTTTGGCTTCCTTTTCAGCTTTTTTGATCCATGCTATTTTATTCCCTTTCCACCAGAAATTCATGTCGAGCAATTTCATGAGTGGGTATGAATACCGTCCATCCCTTGTCTTGATGCGCTTGGACAGCTTTAAGAATTCCCCTCTCCTTTCATTAATGTAGCCATTCAACCTACCCAAGGTTCTTTGCCCGAAATTCAAGCCGCAACCCGCAGCCTGGCTTCCTTTCATGAAATACTCATCAAATGCAGGCGTACAGGCCAGGGTTCCCAAAAGTATTTTTGTGATGAGCGTTTTTGATACCACCACATCCTCCCATTCACGACCTTCACCATCCAAGGCCCTTACTTGAGCATAATGCTTTTCAATGACGCCCATCAATTTCAAGAACAAAGAATCATCAGCAGAACCCAGTGTATGGCAATTATTGAGTTCTTTCCATTTTGGCTTCAACAATTCCTTTACGACAGGAAGGTGAACCAGATAGTCCTTTTGCAGAATAAAACTCGAACCACGGTACATACCCCAACTTGCCAGGTAAAAAGCCAGATCAAGCGTCAGACGATCATAGTCTATTTCATCTTCTTTTTTGCCTCCCACCAAGGCAAACGCATCCTGAAAGCGCACATAGCAATGCTCCCACGAAAGGAATCTGCCATGTTTATCACCTTTCAACTCATTGAAAAAAGCCTCAACATTTTCCTTCATATCCAAATCTTCCCCCATCATTCCCCCCTCTGCCCAGTGTCCATTTTTCGCCGGCCTGCATTCCGCCAACCGGTGATTTGTTTTCCTATGCCCTCCATGAGGAGGCAAGTTTCGCATGTTTCTTCAATCTCATAAGGCGTAGATCTGTGGCCAGCCGGATCTCAAGCTTAAACACCTCAAAGTCATCCAGGAAGGCCACCAAGTACTGCTCTTTGCACTGCGACTTGTTGGCCCGGTAGATGGAGCGCACCAAGCAGAGACAATCTCGTTTCATGTCTTGGCCCAGAGTAAATTTGTGTTCTCGGGCAAAATCTTGGGTGTATTCAAAGAGCTTGAGCGTAAAGCAATACACATCCTTGAATACCGGAAGTTCATAATAGAGAGCCATCCTGCTTCCGCAGGGGGGCTACGCCCCCCTGCACCCCCTTAGTAATAGATAAATTGTTAAAAAGCCCGGACCGCCCGAACTGAACATTTTTCGTCCGTGGAGTTGCGGCCCTGGTCGCCGTCATAGAAATTCTGCTTCAAGGCCATGACGGTGTTACCCTGGGAGGAGGACCAGTACCAGCCGGAACCCAGCCCCCTCGGGCGCGCTTCCGGCAAATTTTGGTAAAGAAGGTTAAGCTCATCCTTTGAGGGCAAGAACCAATCAGTAAAACCGCCTAGACTATAACCCGCGCAGAGAGCGGCAGCATAGTTCCCGCTTCCCTGGGCTGTTATGATGGCCGCCGTGTTGGCCTTCCCACTCCCTAAGGCCGTGCTCGTTTTGATGTCGACAAACGTCCACCCATTCCACCAGATTTCATTCCCCAGATCCTTGGGCGCCGCCTCAAGGTAACGCCAGCCATCGCTGTAGCTCCCCTTGTCGTAGAAGATGATCCCTCCTGCGGGACCGGGAGCCCCAACCTTGCAGATGATTTTCACCACATCTATCTTCACCGTTTGCCCGCTCACAACTGAAACCGTCTTGGAAAAGGGTAGAACCGCATCTTCTGCCCACTTCACTTCAAGTGAAAGATCGCCTTCCTGAACCTTACTGTCAAAAGGTGTCACTCCTACTTTGCTACCGTTGACGAAGACCTCAGCAAACCCATCCCCGGGCTTAAGCGCGGCCATGAGACGCCCCACCGCCGCCACCGGGCTGTTCCGCTTACCCACAGCAAAGTAGGCCGCCCGCTGAGCCGGGTAAGTCACACACACCGTTTCTCCGCTCGTCAGATTCAGCACCCTCACTGCGCGGATATCCACCCCGTAGCGCTTATTAGCCGCGTCCCGCGTGATGCCCCAGTCTATCTCAGCCGCCAAGGCATTGGCCTTAACCGCCGTGTCCAGGGCGCGGATAGCCGCCACATAATCAGCTCTAGCCGCAAGCTCAGCCTGGAGCTTGACCGCCACCATAGGAATAGAGGAATCGGCGCTCTCCACCGTGAAGGGCCAGGTCTTGAGGTTGCGGTCAAAGGTTCCCACCGTCAGCCTTGCCCCGCTCCCCTTGATAGTCCAGGTCTTGGTCTGGAGGAGGGCTAGGGTGTCGGCAAACTGCCGCCGCATGGAGGCCGTCTGGCTGATACGCTGGCTCTCAGCGGTCTGCTTGGCCGAGCCCAGATCAGCGTTCCGCCGGGCTTCCAGGGCTGCGGTTTCTTTTTTGATCCGCGCCGCGAACTCGGCATCAGTCTCGATGATATCCGGTGTCTGAGCCTTGATGCCCACCAGTTCCTTATTATAATTGGCATTGATGGTAGCTAGGCTCTTGGTCAGGGCTGCGGAATACTGGCCATCCACCTCAGTGAGTACCTTTTCCAGGCGCTCCACCGTATCGATCAGAATGTCCGGGTTGTCGGACTCCGCGTCCTTGGCAAGCTTGTCCAGTTCCGCGCGGCGGGCGGCGGCAAGGTCGGCAAGTTCGGCCCCCTTGGCGGCACTGGCGGCGTCAGCG
>JBGSOB010000145.1:0-6906 GCA_041739325.1 Treponematales bacterium | reverse complement strand
CATGAGGACGCCTAGGCGATTAACGGCCGCGTAAACGGCCTCCGCCGAGGAGCAGAGCCCGCTCACCGATGATGCCAGAGCCCAGGGTAGCCTGAAGAGAGCGGGCTTCATATCCGCCGGGTTTTCTATGCCCGAAAAATTCAAGGGGCCATAACCGTCGGTGGGGAATTCCAATAAAAAGGACCTATCCTTTCCGGGGGGAAGCGCCCCCATAGTGAGCACTCGTGCGCCCTTGGCCAAAACAATATCCAATTCAAGCTTTGCCGTCCCGGATGAAAGGCTTTTACCGCAAGCAAAAGTCGTAAAAACCGCGAGTCCTACGGTAAATGAAATGAGGCCCTTGCGCCAAATGCGATCCATCTTCATCTTATCCCCCATGCAAAAAAAGGGGCCGCCGTTAATCGGCCAGCCCCCATAGTGTATCAATTCATCCCAATGGTATCTGAAGGTTTCAGAAGCCTTTCGAAACCTTCGAAAACCTAGCGAAGTTTAACCGGTTCCACCATGTAACGGATCGACTTTCCCTCCGGGGCCACAAGCCGCTTTTCGATGATGATAAGCAGATACCTTCCGTCGGGAGAAAGGATGGCCCGCCTGATGAGGTAATCGGAAACCCCACTCCGGCGTAGCTCCGGGCTCCCGGCTTGCACGCAACGGATGCGTCCCTCCGGGTCGGTAACCGAAACCTCAAGCGAGAAGGAGGATGAAATGGCAGGTCCCTCTCCTCGACTGGTCTGGCTCAAGCTTATCCCGTATTCCGCCTTTGTCTTGAAGTCCCTAAAAACAAGTTCGTTCTTCGGCTCTTCGCCATCCAAAAGGACATAGAGAAGGCGACCCTGTTTTAGGTGATCGATCCGGTAGCGTCGGGCTGCGGCGGCGTTTTCATAGAGCAGATTGAAAAACAATCCTGATCCGTCCTGGCCGATGTCCAAGCTTGCAGTGCTCAGCGTTTTTAGAACCCCGTTGGGAGCAAAGACGTTTTTCGCATTGTCAACGGCATAGATCTCCGCGTAGGATGCCCCACCCGGCTGATCTATTCCGTACTGCCCAAACATGAAATATGCGCTGTCGTCCGAGAAACCAAGATTGACGAAGGTGGCGATATCCCCGGCAAAAGCCGCGGAAACCGCGAGAAGCAGCGTGATTTGTATCAAGATGCGCTTTAGCATGCTTCGAACTCCTCAGCTTGAGTATCGGATTCCACAGATTAAGCTTGATAGATTTCGCAATTCAGGCTTTACTTAAGCCATGACCATATCAGACCGGAACCGAGTCTTGGGCCTCACCGTCATACTTGAGACTGTCCTGCTTTCTTGTTTTGCGGCCTTTACGGTCCTGAGCCTGTCCATAGCGCCGGAACGTTTTTCCACCCTGCGCCTCCTTTCTGAATTTGCCTGGGAACCCAAGCTATGGACCATCCTTCCAGCATGGCAACGCGTGCTCGCCATATGCGGTGCGCTAGGGCTCTACAGCCTCGGCGCAGGGCTATGGACCCTGCGTGCCTTTAAAAAATCCGCTTCCTACGAGATTCTATTTTTTGCCGTTTTCATTGCCAGCATCGGGCTGGAGTGCTCACGCTCGGCCCTAGTATGGGCGGTAGGGATCGAAGGGGCGTCATTCGCCTCGGCCCTCATATCCCGTATTGCCTACTTTGGCCGTTGGACGGGGGCTCTAGCCCTCTTTACTTCCAGCCTCTATGCGGCCGGCCTTGAGTATGAGAAGGCGGATTGGGCTTTGATTATCATCCTTTTTCTCGGACTCATCATGGCAAGCCTCTTTCCCCTCAATTCAGGTTATCTCTTGGAAAATTTTACCCTGCGCCCCGGCTACCACAGCGTCTTGCTCTTTGTCTGGTATGCGGCCCTCGCCCTAAGCTTGGCTAATTATTTTTTCGCCGCCCTTCTTAAGGGCTCGCGCGATTACCTGTGGATGGGTCTTGGACTTGTTTGTTTGTTGATCGGACGCGATATTCTCTTCTTCCTTACCGATGGAGCCCTTGCCCTTGCGGGCATCTTCCTGCTCTCTACCGGTACATTCATCTTCCTCAGGCGCTGCTTCCGAAGATCCCTCTGGCAATAAAAAACCCCCTGTTTATCAGGGGGTATAAAGAAAAGAGTGAAGATCTTATAAGAAGAGGATGACCGCCAGGTATCCAATAACCGATGGTATGACAATGTTGTCGAAATCTTTGAGGGGCAATAGCTCAATCAGGGTGCTTACCCCTGCGATAACCAAGGAGCCACCGAAGGATTTCGTGGTAAGAAACGAGGCTATGAAGACGGCGGTAAAACAAGCCAAACTGCCTTCTACGCTCTTTCCGCCGGTAAAGGGAATGCGCACCGTTCCAAAGAGCTTACCTATGAGGCTCGCAAAGCCATCACCGAATGCAAGGGCGTAAATAGCCACTGCGGCTGCCGGATTGGGGTAAAAGGTAAGGGCTAAGAGGGCGCCCATCCCGAGGGTAACCGGACCGAGAACAAAGCGACCCTGATCTCGCTTACGGGCTGCAAGGGCGGTCAGGCGCGAAACGAGGAAGACCTCGCGGCCAAGAAGCCTCATAGTCTCCGCGAAAGCATAAAAAGCGGTACCAAGGCCTAAGAGGATCATGGTGAAAAGAAGATTAAAAGAAGCAAGGGCAGGAACCAAGGCAATGAGAAAATGGAGTGATTTCCTCAGAATCTCGCCCCTAATCTCGAGGGCCCTGCTATCTGAGACCTTCAATCCCGGCAAGAACTGGACGTTTTGTTGTATCATCGTGTTTCCTACTTCCATTATTTTCACGACAGTTACAATGCAGGAAGCATGCCAAGATATTCGATATTTTTTTATTGTTTATAATTCATTGAACAGTATGTATTTGTTTAGATTCTCTTATTCGCTTGAATCAGGAAGCAATGGAATTGTTCACATTCGTATACAGTAAAATTCAAGAAAAGCTACAGGTGATCATAGAAAAACTCGCGGTATTTAAGAAAAACCTAACATTTGATCAAGATTCATAACGCTTTTTGCAGAGGATGAAAAAGAGTCAAAAACTCTAGCGGAATAAAAAAGGGATCAGCCCAGGCGACTGTGCGGGCGATACTGGGATTGAAGCATTGACTTCTACCCTGTGAAGGTAGCAAGTCACTATCCATACATATCCGAGTAGCTTATTATTCTTTTATTATACCTTTTTGACGTAAATCTACGTTCATAATCATTACTCCTCCCCATTTTCCAGTAATGATTTGATCTCTAGAATGCCTAGGATGAAAAATCTAGGTTTTTTCCTTCCGGGGCCGTCCGTTGAGAGTACGCTTCACAGCTCCTAAATTTTTATAGTATCTCTATATAAGGAAACACAGATAAATCTCACTCCAGTAAATAAATAGACTCTTTCCAGTTGCACATCCATCCTAAGCGCCCTATAATGAAATGATTTTCCAACTAACGAGGTAGAAAATTGGCTCTCAAAAAATCGGAACTGTACAGCACCATCTGGAAATCTTGCGACGAACTTCGGGGCGGCATGGATGCCAGCCAATACAAAGACTATGTTCTCATCCTCCTGTTCATAAAATACGTCTCCGACCGTTATGCTGGTGATCCCAACGCCCTGATCGTGGTGCCGAAAGGCGGGAGTTTTGCTGATTTAGTTGCTCTCCTAGGGAAATCCGACATCGGGGAACGGATCAATGTCATCATCGCCAAGCTGGCCGAGGCCAACCAGCTCAAGGGCGTCATCGACGTAGCCGACTTTAACGACTCAGACAAGCTCGGCAAGGGAAAAGACATGGTGGATCGCCTGTCCAACCTTGTGGCCCTATTCAACAATCCAAATCTTGATTTCCGAAACAACCGGGCCGGGGGCGATGACCTGTTGGGAGACGCTTACGAGTACCTGATGAAGAACTTCGCCACTGAAAGCGGCAAGTCAAAAGGTCAGTTTTACACTCCCGCCGAAGTCAGCCGCATCATGGCCAAGGTCATTGGTGTCGGCAGTGCCACGTCTGCCAAACAGACTATCTACGACCCCACATGCGGTTCTGGTTCTTTGCTCCTGAAAGCCTTCGATGAAGCTCGGCACCTGACCCACCTTTCCTTGAGCCTCTACGGGCAGGAAAACGACAACGCTACTGCCGCCTTGGCGAAGATGAACATGATTTTGCACGATGCCCCGGAAGCGGAAATCTGGAAGGACAACACCCTGTCTACGCCCCAGTGGAAAAGTGCCAATGGGCGGCTGCTCACCCATGATTATGTTGTCTCAAATCCCCCATTTTCAACAAAAGCATGGTCAAACGGAATCGATCCCCTGAACGATCCCTACCGCCGCTTTGAGTACGGGATTCCCCCGGAAAAGAACGGCGATTATGCCTTCCTGCTTCATGTGCTTGCAAGCCTGAAGCCCACCGGCAAGGGAGCCATCATCCTGCCCCATGGGGTTCTGTTCCGGGGTGGGGCCGAGGCTAGTATCCGAACCAAAATCCTCAAACAGGGTTTTATCAAGGGTATAATCGGCCTTCCCACCAATCTCTTCTACGGCACGGGCATTCCGGCCTGCATCATCATCCTCGATAAAGAAGGGTCTGTGGGCCGCAAAGGCATCTTCCTCATCGACGCCAGCAAGGGCTTCATCAAGGACGGCCCAAAGAATCGCTTGCGGGCGCAGGACATCCATAAGATCGTGACCACCTTCAACGAAGGGCTTGAGATCGAACGCTATTCCCGCTTGGTACCCTTGAGCGAGATCGTGGCCAACGACTTCAACCTGAACATTCCCCGCTATATCGATTCAAGCGATCCCGAAGACTTGCAGGATATCGATGCCCACCTACGAGGCGACATCCCCAACCGTGACATCGATGCCCTTTCCCCTTACTGGCAGGTCTTTCCCGGCCTGCGAAAGGCTCTTTTCAAGTCGGGCAACCGGAAAGGTTATACGGTTCTCAAGCCTGCACTTGTTGATCTCAAGAAGACTATCTTCGATCATCCTGAATTCACGACCTTCAATGAAGGAATCACCGCCCTGTTTAACGAGTGGCGTAATAAGGTTCACTCCCAGTTGGCGGGTTTGAAGAAAGACATCCAGCCCAAGCTTCTGATCGGCGAGTTGAGCGAAGACATCCTTACTAGTTTCCGCAAGGCGCAATTGATCGACCCCTATAACGTGTACCAACACCTGCTCAACTACTGGGAAACCACTATGCAGGATGACCTGTACCAAATCAGCCAGCTTGGTTGGCAGCCTACCATTGATGAAGCCCCCAATACCGAACTCTTGCCTCCTGAGGTAGTGATCCGAGCCTTCTTCAAGTCAGAGGCCGAGTCTATCGAAGCCTTGGAAGCTGATCGTGACGAGATTAGCCGGAAGGTTGAGGAACTCTGTGAGGAACAGGGCGGCGAAGAGGGGCTCTTGGCCGATGCTGGTACCGAAAAGGGTAGCTACACCAAAGCGAGCGTCAAGACACGGTGTAATGCTATCAACAATGACAAAAGCTTAGCCGAGGAGCGCACATTATTGGAAGAGCTTTTGGAACTCTTCGAGCAGGAAGCCACCGCAAAGAAGAAGGCTAAGGAAGCTCAAAAACGCTTGGACGACCAAGTGACAAAAAAGTATTTCCACCTCGATAAGGCTACCTTGAAAGACTTGGTGATAGAAGAAAAATGGTTGGCCACGCTGGCAACGGACATCCAGACCGAACTCGACCGCCTGACCCAAGCCCTCAGCAGCCGCATCAAGGAGTTGGCCGAACGCTACCAGACCCCGATCCCGGAGCTTGAAAAGGAACTGGCTGACTTGTCCGCCACGGTTGAAAGCCACCTGAAGACTATGGGTTTTGAGTGGTGAGGGGTTGGCGATGAGTAAAATACCAGCAGGGTACAAGCAGACTGAGGTTGGGGTGATACCAGAGGAATGGGAAGTAAAATTACTTTCTGAAATCTCGCCATCCCAATCGGTTGGACTCGTAATCAATCCTTCGACATATTACGACAAACAAGGGACTGTTCCACTTCTTATTGGTTCAAATATATCACCATTCAAGATTCATGCAGATTCCGCAAATAGGATTACTGAGAAGAGCAATCACCAATTACCATCGTCAAGACTTTACGCTGGTGATATTGTAACAGTGCGTGTGGGAGAACCGGGAATATCTGCCGTTGTTCCATTTGAGCTAAATGAATGTAATTGTGCATCAATGATGATTGTCAGACGAAGCAACTGCTTCGACTCCTTATGGCTTTGTTCTATGCTCAATTCCTCAATAGGGCGAAATCAAGTCGGAGGCGTCCAGTACGGTACTGCTCAGAAACAGTTTAATATTTCGGATGCAGTCAATTTTTTATTCCCCCTCCCCCCTCTCCCCGAGCAGAAGCGCATTGCCCAAGTCCTTGGGGATGTAGATGCCCTGATCCAGAAGCTGGAAGCTCTCATCTCCAAGAAGCGCAACATCAAGCAAGGCGCCATGCAGGAGCTACTCACAGGCAAGAGGAGATTGCCGGGATTCAGCGGGCCGTGGGAGACGAAGAAGCTGGGGGAAGTGGCAGATTTTTATAAAGGAAAAGGTCTTCCAAAAAGTGAAATATTGGATTCAGGAAGTGAGCCGTGTATTCATTATGGCGAGCTTTTTACTCGGTACAAAGAATCAATCGCTTTGATCCTAAGTCGCACTGATATTTCAGTAGGTATGTTTCGATCTGTATCCAACGATGTACTGATGCCAACATCTGATGTAACACCCAGAGGATTAGCAAAGGCGAGTTGTGTTCTGATAGATGATGTTATACTTGGTGGTGACATTCTTGTAATCCGTGCCGATAAAGCTTTTATAAATGGCCTCTTCTTGAGTTTTTACATTCGGTACGAAGAATCTCAAGTTCTGCAACTTGTAAGTGGTAGCACGGTATATCACCTATATG
>JBGSOB010000168.1:0-54415 GCA_041739325.1 Treponematales bacterium | reverse complement strand
CCCTTGTCATGACCGGCGGCGGAGCCCTGTGGACAGGTGGCATGTCGTCGCGGGAATCGGACTATGCTCTGGGAGGAATAAGCGCTGGGGGAGCCTATCGGGGCCGTTCTTGGACCCTGGTGGGCCTAAGCGCGGCCTGCGTCCTTGGGGGTATTGCCACGAGCGTGGCCCTTCCCAACCTGGAAGGGGCTATCATCGGCCTTATCTTAAGCGGCACCGGCGCCATCATTGAGATAATCAACGCCTATGGGAGCCGTCTCCCCTGGCGCGACGCCCTGGACAAGGCCTGGCTTTCTCAAAAGGAACTGTCAGCGGATATCAGCATCAGCCCTAGCCTGGCCTTCCTGCCATCGGGCGCCTCGGCGGAAAGCGGGCGCGGACTGGGGGCCGGAGGCATCAGCCTGGGCCTGAGGCTATCCTACTCAGGTAGAGCAGAATAGCCCTGTCCCCCACCAGCGGCGTCTGAGTTGAGGCGGGGTTGAGAATGGGGAAGCCCTCGCGCTCAAGGCCGAGAAAGGCCATGCCGCGCCCAGCCGCAACGCGGGCCAGCTCGGCAACGCTAAGGGCCTTCCCCGGGTCCATCGATATCGGGCTCAGTCCGATATCGATGCCACCGCCCTGGATGATCTGCCTAAAGATAGCCTCGGTTGCCATCTCGCTCAGGCAGGACCCTAAGAGCCGCCCCACGATACGCGGACCAATGACAAAGCTCAGCCCAGGGAAGGCGCGTATCGCCTCCTCAGAATCCGGTGAGAGAATCTGCAAGAGTATCCGGCAAGCGGCAGGGCCTCGGCCGGCCTCCAGCAAGGGGCGCAACTCAAGAAAGCGGCAAAGGGTATCGGCGTCTATCATGCCCGCGTCAGAGCCCGGCTTTCCCTCTTCAGCGAGAATGAGCACGCGCTCCAAGCCCTCGGGTAAAGACTCTTCCCCGGATAGGAGGCTCGCGCGGCTGTGGTAGCGCAGGCCGGCTGGGGCATCACGCTTGCAGAGCATGTGGTGGGCGCGCCTAAACTCAGCCTCCGAAATGTCGGCGTAGACATAGATATCCGAATTATGCTTTTCAAGCTCTTCCAAGATGGAGGGGAGTTCGCGATTGATTCCGAAAATAGCCGTCTTGAGGGCTGTCGGTTCCGGCGGTTTCAGCTGGAAGACGGGAAGAGCGGGGCTGGCACTACGCCGGCCAGCTTGGCGAGCATGTTTGTTTAAAAGGGCTGTCGAACGGCGCTTGCTTGAACCGAGAACAAGGAGACGGTCACTCCGCTCCAGCACCAGAGCGCCCGGCATGCCCAGAAACATTTTCCCCCCTCGCTCAAGGGCCAGTATCTGCAGCCCCTCAACACTTCCCGGGAGGCTTTCAAAGCTCCGGCCGGCGAGGGCGGGGCAAGAACAGAGATAGAACTCACTACCGCGAAAACTAAAGAGCTCCTCAAAGATGGGGAGGAGGGCCGGCTCGCGCAGAACCGAGCCCAGAATCTTGGCGGAATAGAAGAGGGGGTCAAAACTCAAACAAGAGGGGGGGCAGAGCCCGGTTAAGAGCCCCTCCGCCCTTCCCTCGGGCAAATTGAGAAGGAGGGCCGGCCACTCACTGCGCCCGGCGTCCTCCAAGAGCCCGCGAATGGTCAAGAGGGACTTTATCACCAAGCTCTCGCTCTGCCGCGGATCGTCATCACCCAAAAGAAAAATGGCGCGGGCGCGGGCTAGGGAGAGCTCCTCCAAGCACCTTGCCTGGTAGGGCAGGCCGCGCCGCAGCACGATATCCAGATAGCGGTAATCGGTCTCCAGCGGGCTAGCCTCGGCATCGCCCTCGGCGGCCAAGACGAGTACCGTCAGGCGCTCGCCTTCCTTGCGGCAATGGGCGTCCAACTCACGCAAAAAGTAGGCCGCGCTCGGCCGCCAGCCTAAGAGGACAAGGTGATTCTTTTCCATCACCGCCCCCCGGCCGCGTCGCAGGCCCTCGTAAAATTCACCGGTCTTGGAAACGACTAAGGCAATCAACAAGCCATTGAAAAGCACGATGCCTAAAAAGGCTAGGAGGAGGGTCAAGGATTTTACCAAGAGCGGCGCGTCCTCCACCTCAAAGATGGAATCGGAGCTTATTAGGGTGATCAGGCTGAAGTAAAAGGGGTCATCGTAGTCGGGCAGGCCCCCCATCAGCTTGAAGGCAAGGCCAAAAGAAAAGAGGATGGCCAAGGAGACGAGGCCCAAGAGAAGGAGCTGGCGGCCAAGGCTCTTCTCCATCTGCCGCCGTAAACGGTAGCGGATATTCTGCGCCAGACCGGAGCGGCCAAAACTCAAGAGGCGCAAGATTCGCGCAACGCGCGGAATACGCAACAAACGCAACCACGCAAGCGGCAGGGCCAGGACCGGAAGAAAGGCCATAAGCATAAACTCCCAGGGCAGGGAAGCAAGCCAATCCGGCCAGAAATCCTTCCAATAGGCCGCCTTCTTCTCAGCAGCGGCAAAGCGCAGCCCCAGTTCCATGCAAAAGAAGAGGCTAAAACCAAGGTTGAGATACTCAAGCAGGGCAGAAGAGCGGAAGAGGGAAAGCAGGGCAAGGGCTATCGAGGCGCAGATAGCCAGGACTAAAAAGACCTCAAAGCGGATATCGGAAAAAAAGCGGTTCATGGTACGCATGATCAAGAGAGTATAACAGATTCTAAAGAGGACGCTCCCGCCCCCAAAGCCTATCGGCAGGGTGGCATATATAGATAGCGGGACATATTCAGTCCGATAGGCACCACCCCCCTGGAAGCTTCATATCGGGTTAAACGATTAATTCATTACTATGTATAGAATTTCAAAAATTTACCATGCCAAGTCTTCCGTGAAACATTAAAAGAGAGCAAAATATGTAAAACTATTTTTGTTTACAGAATTGAAAAACGGAACTAAATTTACATTACCTATCCGGCGAAGTTATCCCGAGTTTTTCTACGCCCTCTTTAACCCTCAGCGTAATACCTGGGGGTAGTGGCGTTTTAACATCGGGAGCCGGGGGAAAAAGGAGCGTTGAGCTATGAAGAAGGTATTCCTGCTCGCTTTGGTTTTTGCACTCATCCTCGCGGGCTGCCAGAGCCCCTTGGCTGTCGACACGACTGCCGATTCTGCTGAAACCGCACTGGAGCAGGGAGGCTCTGAAGAGCGCGCCCTCACCGGAGCCGTAGGCACCAACCACCCGGCAAGCAATTCCGGCCTGGTATTCGCCTCCGTCAGCGAATCCACCTGGGGAACATCAACCTGGGCTAGGGGCATTGGCTGGGTATCCGCCCCCACGACCACCTACCCCCTGCAAACCCTACGTTTCGGCGTCTACTCCTCGAAGGCGACCAAGGTCGTCCTTGAGATCTACTCCGAATACAACGCCACCACCATGCTCGCCGTGGGCTACCCCACCGGCAGCCAAGCCCGCTACGACTACAATATGACAAAGGGTTCAGACAACGTATGGCGCGCCGCGGTCAAGCTTCCCAAGAATACCCTCTACGCCTACCGCGCCTGGGGCCCCAACTGGACATTCAGCACAAGCTGGACGCGCGGCAACTCATCCGTCGGATTTGTAGCCGACTATGACTCAGCCGGCAACCGCTTCAACCCCAACAAGGTTCTCTACGACCCCTACTCCCTTGAAATGACCCACGACAAGGAAACCCCGGCTATGATAGCCGCCGGCCACGACGGCGGAATGTACGGCACCGGCACCGCGCTGTATAAAACCGTTGCCCGCCGCAACTACGACACCGCCCTCTGGGCGCCTAAATCTGTAGCCATCTACGTAGCCGGCAGCTTCGGCACGCGGCCGGCCATAGCCCAGAAAGACGCCATCATCTATGAAGCCCACGTGCGCGGCCTTACCAACCACAGCTCGGCTACCAGCCTTTCCACCATCCTCTCAGGCATTACCGTCGGATCAACCGCCAATGCCTTCTCAGCGGTTGCCAGCGTTCCAGCTTCCTATCGCGGAACCTACAAGGGCGCCGGCTACATGGCTCCCTACTTGAAGGCAATGGGCGTAAACACCATAGAGCTCCTCCCCGTCCATGAAACCGCCAATGACCTCAACTCCGGCACCAGCCCCGGCGGAAATTTCTGGGGATACATGACCTATGGCTACTTTGCCCCGGATCGCCGCTACTCCTACGACAAGTCCTATGGCGGCCCCACTGCCGAGTTCAAAGCCATGGTTGCCAGCTTCCACGCTGCAGGCATCGAGGTTTACTTAGACGTCGTCTATAACCACACCGGCGAGGGCGGCACCTGGGGAGATGCCAACACCGCGGAAATCACAAGCTTCCGCGGCCTAGACAACTCCGCTTACTATGCCCTGGTATCCGGTAGCCCGGCTTCCTACTGGGAGAGCACCGGTTGCGGTAACAACATGAACACCGGCCACGCCAACACCAAGCAGTTCATCAAGGACAGCCTCATCTACTGGACGACAAAGCTGGGCGTAGACGGCTTCCGTTTCGACCTCGCCCCCGTCTTGGGCAGGGACGCTGCCCCCAACTACTACTTCAACCCCAACGCCTCCCTCATCACGGACATCGCAGCCCTTTCCACCACCTACAATGTGGAAATGATAGCGGAAGCCTGGGACATCGGCACCTATCAGGTCGGCTCCTTCCCCAACCTTTGGGGCGAATGGAACGGCCGCTACCGAGACTCCATCCGCGGCTTCTTCAAGGGTGACCTCTCAACCGGCAACGGCATTACCTACGCAGACGCCTTCTATGGCGACTACAACTACTTCAACAACCAGGGCGGGCCCTCCAAGACCGTCAACTTCATCGTTGCCCATGACGGCTTTACCATCACGGACTTAGTCAGCTACAACTCCAAGACAAACACCTCCCGCGCCTGGCCCTTCGGCACCTCGGACGGCGGCTCAGACTCCAACCTCAGCTGGGACTCAGGCGGCAACCAAGCCCTGCGCCGCCAGCGCCTGCGCAGCTTGGCCACCTACCAGATGTTCAGCCGCGGCGTGCCCATGATCGTCTACGGGGATGAGTTCGGCCGCACCCAGAACGGCAACAACAACCCCTACAACATCGACTCGGTAGCCACCTGGAACAACTACTCCATGATCAACACAGACAGCCCCAACGCGGTAGCCACTGGAACCACGGGAGAGGCCTACCACAACAACCTGGGCACCGACGGTTTGGCGGACGCAAAGAACGGCTTGTTCATCTTCAACGCCAACCTCATGAACCGCCGCAAAGCCTCGGTTGCCCTGCGCCAGGGCGACTACAGCATGCCCATCTACTTTACCAAGAACGACGGCTCCGGCGGCTTTAACGCCACCGCAGACCGCGCCGTTCGCATCCACATTGACGGCTCCACCAAGGCAGACGCGGACTATCTCCTCTTCGTCAACAACTGGACGGCGGATGTAAGCTTTACCGCCCCCGCCGCGGACGCTGGCAAGAAGTGGGTACGCATCATAGACACCGCCACTTGGGCGGAAAGCGCCAACAACCATTGGACGGACGCCGCCGCCTGGACACTCTCCGGCAGCTATGGCGTTAAGGCCTGGTCTATCGCGGTCTTCAAGTCAGTCAACATCTAAGACATCGCTCGAGCGTAAAAAAGCCGCCCCGTCAAAGGGGCGGCTTTTTTTTGCCATAGCTACAAAGACTGCAAGCGAGTGTCGATACTTTGTATCGAACATTATTCTCCATGCATATAATTCCGAATGCCGCTAAGCTAACACCGCTCTATGGCGAAAACAAGACCATTAGATTTTTTCCGGTTCTAGCCGAAAAAAAAGAGGCAAGCGCCATGGCTTGCCTCTTTTTCTGACCTATGTCAGCTATTCTAGTTCTTTTCCGCTATCAGGAGGGTCTTGGCGTCCAGCTTGAGGGAAAGATCCTCAGGCTTTACGCGGCCATGATCCTTAGTGACGGTAAGGTGGATATAGTCTGACTTGGGCTCGAGGAGAACCACTACGGAAACAAGGTCGGCAATCGACTTGATGACGTGGGGAATCCCGGAGGAATCAATCTGCGGCTCCGGACCGGACATGGTGCAGGAGTACCACACCTCGCACTCGGATTCCTGGGCAAAGGCCTTAATCTTCTCAAAGTCGGCGCGGGCGGTCTTCTCAAAATTGAAACCGTCCACAATAAGGGACTGTGCCTTGAAGCCGCCCTCCACCATCATGGTGCGCAGGCTCTTGAGGATCTGGTCAATATTGACGGTTTCCTGGTTGAAGTTCATGAGAACGCGATTTCGGGAAACCTCGTCGTGAATGTCGAGAACGTTGTCAAGATTCTTCTTCTTGGCAATCTCGGTAAAGATATTTTCATACCAAGAAATGACATAGCTAGTATGGGTGACAAAGGACACGTGAATGACCTTTTGCCCCTGGAACAACTTGTCCAAGGCCAACTGCACGAGGACGCTCGTCTTGCCTATCCCTTTGCGGGATGCGATGACGCCGATATTTCCGCCCTTGAGGCCGCCTTCAATGGATTTCTCCAGGATGCGGACCGGGCTCTTCTGAATTAACTCTGCTTTAACCATGCTACCCCTCGTTCGGATGCTGCTAGCTTAAATATAAACCCGCTTTGGCGGGTACGCAAGAAAAGATATGCGGCTAGAGCGATGTTTTATCACCCCAGCCGCCTGTCCGCTATTTCTGGTTTTCCTTGCGGCGCTTCTCTTGGTAATCCTTCTTCAGGTCGTCGGACACGTTTGTCGGAACCTTACCGTACTTGAGGAACTCCATGGTGAACTCAGCCTTGCCCTGGGTCAGGGAGCGGAGAACGGTGGAGTAGCCAAACATCTCGGAAAGGGGAACCTCGGCCTCGACGCGGGAGAAATTCCCGTCCTCGGTGCTGGCGGTTATCATGCCGCGGCGCTGGTTGATGGAGCCGAAGATGTTACCGGAGAACTCAGTGGGTCCCTCGACCTCCACCTTCATGATGGGCTCAAGGATCACCGGTTTTGCCTTCTCATAGGCCTCGCGGAAGGCGCCGATGGCCGCCAACTGGAAGGCTATGTCCGAGGAGTCTACCGCGTGCGAGGCGCCGTCGTTGATGACGCAGCGCACGTTGACGATGGGGAAGCCGATGAGGGAGCCCTTGTGGAGCGCGGACTGGAAGCCCTTATCGCAACTGGGAATATACTCGTTGGGAATTGAGCCGCCCTTGACGGAGTTGACGAACTCGTAGTTCTTCTCCTCGATGGGCTCCATGTAACCGGCAACGCGACCGTACTGGCCGGAACCGCCGGTTTGCTTCTTGTGGGTGTAGTTGAAGTCGGCGCGCTGGGTAATGGCCTCGCGGAATGCTACCTGCGGAATGCCGGTCTCAACCTCGCACTTATACTCGCGCTTCATGCGCTCAACGTACACTTCCAAGTGAAGCTCGCCCATGCCTCGGATGATGGTCTGATTCGACTCAGGATCCACGAAGGTGCGGAAGGTCGGGTCTTCCTTGGTAAAGCGGTTAAGGGCCTTGGCCATCTGGTCTGAGGCCTTGGAGTCCTTGGGGGTGATGGAGAGGGAAATGACCGGCTCGGGCACGAACATGGAGGTCATGGCGATATTGACGGCGGAATCGCAGAAGGTGTCGCCGGAGGCGCACTCAACGCCGAAGAGGGCGACGATGTCGCCGCAATAGCCTTGGTCGATATCTTCCATGGAACCGGCGTGCATACGAACCAAGCGGCCTACCTTGAAGCGCTTGCGGGAGCGGACGTTGTAGAGCTCGTCGCCCTTCTTGATCTGCCCCTGATAGATGCGCACGTAGGTGAGCTGGCCGTACTGGCCGTCCTCAAGCTTAAAGCCGAGGGCAACGGTGGGCTTCTTGGCGTCGGCTTCCAGGATGACCTCAGCCTCGTTTTTATCAAGGTCCAAGCCCTTGTTGACAACCTCGGTCGGGTTGGGCAGGTAACGGGTAACCCCGTCCAAAAGAACCTGAACGCCCTTGTTTTTGTAAGCGGAACCCACGAAGACCGGCACGAGCTTCTCGGCGATGCAGCCCTTGCGGACGGCGGCCATGACCTGCTCGTTGGTGGCGGTGCCTTCCAAGACGGCTTCCATGAGGGCGTCGTCGAACATGGAGGCCTGCTCAAGCAGTTCCTCGCGGTACTTCTCGGCGTCTGCCTGCAAATGGCCGGGGATCTCGGCGTAGCGCAGATCGTCGCCGGAGGGGCCGTCAAAGTAGATGGCCTTCATCTCCAAGAGATCGATCACGCCCTCGAGCTTGTCCTCAAGGCCAATGGGAATGGTCAGGAATACGGGGTTGAGGCCGAGCTTCTCGGAGAGCTGGGCCTTTACCTTGAAGGGGTTGGCGCCGGTGCGGTCGCACTTGTTGATGAATGCCAAGCGGGGTACGTGGTAGCGCTTGAGCTGGCGGTCTACGGTAATAGACTGAGACTGCACGCCGCCAACGGAGCAGAGCACCAGGATGGCCCCGTCAAGAACGCGCAAGCTGCGCTCAACCTCAATGGTGAAGTCTACGTGGCCGGGGGTGTCGA
The DNA here is from genome assembly GCA_041739325.1 of Treponematales bacterium. Lineage (GTDB taxonomy): Bacteria > Spirochaetota > Spirochaetia > Treponematales > JBGSOB01 > JBGSOB01. The sequence goes on along the minus strand of JBGSOB010000168.1, from coordinate 45,934 downwards.
TCAGGTTGATCGGGTGGTCCTTCCATTCGACATTCGTCGCCGCTGACTGGATGGTGATTCCGCGTTCGCGCTCAAGGTCCATGGAGTCCATGGTGGCGCCGACGCCGTCCTTGCCGCGAACCTCGTGGATCGCGTGGATACGCCTGCAATAATAGAGAATACGCTCGGAGAGCGTCGTCTTGCCGGAGTCGATGTGGGCGCTGATGCCGATATTGCGCATCTGTGTGATATCCATACCCATGTGTTCCTTCTACCTCTTAGCTCTAGGGTTCACGGGTTCCCATGTGAACCCGGACGTGAGACTCTGCCTGTGGCTAAGCCAAAGAGAGGGCTACCACAGGGGGAAAGGCCTCAGATTTGCTTAGCAGATACTGACAAACAATGCGATTTACACTCTTATGCTTGAAAAACGACCAGTGCGATCGGAGTATAGTGCCAAATACTGGAAGTTTCAAGTAGGGGAAGGAATTGGCCACAGGAGGCATCAGGAGCCCGCGCGGGGCAGGAAGGCCCGCTAAGCCGGCATTTCCGCCCGGAGAAGGGCTTGCACGGCTTGCTTGCCCTCACGCTTTTTTAGCAGCCAGCGTCGGTAATAGTCCGCCGCCCCATCCCGGGGGTTGCTGGCTAAGACAGTCTCAAAGTGCCCCACCGCCTCCGTAAACCTCCCCGAATAGAGGGCTATCACCGCCCTTTCGAACTCTGAATGGGTTTTTCGTTTCAGCTCGATAAGGGATTCTTCGTCGCCGTCAAAGATCTCAAAAACGGCAATGGGCGCCGTTTTGCCTTTTACCCTGGACTGGCCGATAAAGCGGGTATTGAGCTCAAGCGGGTTAACGAGCTCTTGAAAGGACTCCCCGCTCATGAGAATAGCCAGGTTGTACATCTTAGTGAGGTTCTCCATCCGGCTGGCAAGGTTGACGGCGTCCGATATCACCGTGCCCTCCATGCGGTAGTTGTCCCCCACGGTTCCTATCATGAGCTCCCCGGAATTGATGCCGATGCCTATATCGATCTCCTCCTGGCCGCGCCCGCGGCGAAGCGCGTTGAGCTCCACAAGGCCCCGGCGCATAGCCACAGCCGCCCTCACGGCGTCATTGGGGCCGCCGGGAAAGAGGGCCATGATGGCGTCGCCGATGAATTTATCCACAAAGCCGTCAAAGTCGCGGATGATGGGAACCATCACCGAGAGGTACTCGTTGATGAATGCGAAGTTCTCTTCTGGGGTCATGCTCTCAGAAATCCGGGTAAAGGAGCGGATGTCGGAGAAGAGAACCGTCATGTACATCTTGCGGCAATCACCCAGCCTCACCTCCTGCACCGATGACTTTTCCAGGTAGGTGAGAAATTCGATAGGGACAAAGCGGTTCATCAGCTCATTGGACTCGGCTAGCCGGGCGTCACTCTCGCGCAGTGCCCCATAGGCCTGGGCCAGCTTGACGTTTTGATCCAAGAAGCGCTTAAAGACGCCCAGCATCCCCAAAACAAGAAAGATAGTCACGCCAACCGGGGTTCGGGAAAAAACGATGCCGGCAAAGGGATCTATATACAGGCGCAGATGAACCTTGAGCACGTCCGAGGCGGCAAACCAGATGGCAAAGAGGAAGCCGGCTATAAGCGGTAAATAAAAAGAATAGGCCTTAGTCCGTAGGGCTTCAATGATCAAGCTGACGACGGCATAGAGGAGGGTCAGGCCAAGAAGGATGTCGCGAACCAGGTAGAGGAAGCCTTCTTGGCCCCGGCCGTGGTCCCAGATTACCGTCTGCCAAGTTTGGGAATGGCGGGTAACCGATACAAAGAGTTCTGGGGCTAGGAAGGCCACTAAGCCAAAGCCCAGGCTGAGCCCAAGCCCTAGCCAAGTAAGGATTTTAAGGGATGGGCGCAAAGGAGAGCCCCGCTCCACCGCCGCTTGGAGAAAGAGGGGCACGGTTAAAAGATAAAAGGCAACGATGATCTGCTCTAGGCGGTGAATCTGTATCGCCACCTGCCAATTCCCCTCCAAACCGCCCAGGATAAGGATGAGGATTTCCGTGGCGGTAAAAAGGAGGGTGTTCAGATTGAGCAAAAGGAAGCGGAGGTAGAGAGCCTCCCGTGAATGAAAAAAGAGAAAGGCGAAAAAAAGACTGCAGACAAGAATGACCGTCACGCAGATAAAGGGCCCGGCGAGCACCAGGCCGTTTTGCAGTATTTCAAAGAAGGCCATAATTGTAATCCTTTCAGCTAGAGGGAACTCCCCTAGTGTAGGGGCAGAAGCGATCTTGGTCAAGAAAGACTTGCCCCCGCCGCCGCAACAAGTTAGCATGGGGCAATGCAAAGATTGGAAATTGTCGGAACCCTCCATCTACCCACGGCCCGCTGCGACGCCATGAGTCTTTATAGCCTTATCTTAGCCATAGGCCCGGACACGGTCTTTGAGGAAAAACCCAAGGGCGAGCCAGCCACAGGCACCGGGCTCACAAAGGACGCTAGTGCCTTGGCCCTGGAAGATGAAGCCCTTGCCGCCTACCAAGCCACCCGCCCCCTGCGCCGCCTTCCCTATGATATGGGGCTTTGGCCAGCTGAATCCCGCAGGCTTGGCTACTTGAGCGTAGAGAAATCTTGCCTAGATGACCTGCGAGCCATGGCGGAAGCAGGCAACCTTTCAAAAAAGGAAGTGGAGAGCCTTGCGCAGATAGAGTCTTCACGGCGCATCTTTGACAAACTTTTTAGCATGAGCCTGGCGGAGATGAACCAGGCATCAATCCCTTCCGCCCTCGAAGCGCTAGAAGAAGCCCAGACGCTTTTCCTAGGCTCAGCATGCGCCCGCCATACCGAGCTCGCGTCTTTTCTACCCGCTCTCAAGGGGATAGGGGAGCTCCTTGCCCGAAGGCGGAGCCTCATGGCGGCAAATATCCTGGGAGAACTCTCCGCAAGCCGCCCCGCATCAGCCCTTATCCTCTGCGGCTTGGGGGAAAAGGGAAGATTGACCGCGGCGCTCAAGGGCGGGGCGGAAAAAATCGGCTATCGCTTGGGCGACTTCTGGCGTGACGGTGGCTGAACCCTCATTGCGCCCTAGCCTCTTGAAGGCTTTCGTAAAAAAAGGTGGATTACCGTGGCAAAAAAAACGAATACGATCGAATTCGCTTGTTCAGCCTGCGGGCGTCGCGAGCCCAAGTGGCTTGGCCGTTGCCCTGAATGCGGCGAATGGAACAGCTTTAAGGAAAGCCCTGTTCTGGACTCCCGCGTATCGCCGCGGGCTAAGGCCGGCCAGGCCCAGCATCTTCCCCTTGCCGCGGTAGACCCACAAGAGGGCAAGCGTAGCGGCACCGGCATCGATGAATTAGACCGGGTTTTGGGCGGCGGGATGATGCGGGGCCAAGCAATCCTCCTAGGTGGGGAGCCGGGCATTGGAAAGTCCACCCTCATGCTCCAGGCCTTGGCACTGGCAAAGACATCCGGCCGCGCCCTCTATATATCCGGGGAGGAATCCGCCGGCCAGATCAAGTTGCGCGCAGACCGCCTCGGTTTGGCGCGTGAGGGGCTAGAGCTCTTCTGCGGCTCTGATCTTTCTCAGGCACTGACGGCTTTGGAGGCGGTAAAGCCCAGTATCATCGTGGTTGACTCCGTGCAAACCCTCCACGCCGAAGAAGCCGGCCAGGTGCCGGGAACGGTGAATCAAATGAAGTTCTGCGCCATGGAGCTGGTAGACTGGGCAAAGGCGCGGGGGGCAGCCATCTTCCTTGTCGCCCATGTGACAAAAGAGGGGACGATAGCTGGGCCGAAGGCCCTTGAGCACCTGGTGGACACCGTCCTCTACTTTGAGCAAACCGATTCAGACCTGCGCTTCTTACGCGCCACGAAGAACCGCTTTGGCTCAACCGACGAGCTTGGCATCTTCCGCATGGGGGCCGAGGGCCTGCGCGAGGTGGGTGACCCCTCCGAGCTCTTTTTAGTGCGGCGCGAGGGTCAGCTCCCGCCTGGGGTCTGCGTTGCCCCGGTTTATGAGGGTAGCCGCGTCCTCCTTGTGGAAATCCAAGCCCTCACCGTTCCCGCCAAAAGCGGCTTTTCCCGCGTCTACTCGGACAAAATAGATTCCCAGCGCGTGGCTCGAACGGCGGCTGTCCTGGAAAAGCAGACGGGCCTCCATTTCTCGGACCAGGATATCTACGTCAACGTTGCCGGCGGCATGCGCCTCTCTGAAGTGGGGGTTGAGCTTGCCCTGGCCTGTGCCCTCTATTCGGCAAGAAGCGGCAAAGCCCTCCCCGCTCAAACCGCCGTTTGCGGGGAATTAAGCCTTGCCGGGGAGGTGAGGCCCCTGAGTCACATGAAAAAACGCCTCAGGGCCTGCGAAAATCTGGGTTTTTCCCGCCTCCTTGGGCCTAAACCCCACGGTGAAGAAGGCATCGAAAAGGCCTGGGAAGGCCGAGACAACCTCAAAGCCGCCCTCGCAGCCCTCTATGGCATTTCTTAAAACAATAAGGGTAGATGGAGGAGAGCTTGGGCTCAAAACGAAGCTAAGGCAATGCTTTAGATGAACTTATGTTCATTTTAACGAACGCCGCGTAATCTTCAATCAAAAAAAAAATTTTTTGACAAAGCCGCTCCGCTCAGACTAAACTGGGGTTAGTTTGAGCTTTTATCTGGAGGATAGCTGCTAGATGATTAAGCAGGAAGGTTCAGCGCCTAGGGAAAAACTACCCTTTGTTGATTTTATAATCATCAATACACCCGTCTGGCTCTTTATCGCCCTAGCCCTCATAGCCGCCCTTGTCGCCACAGGCCTTTCCTTCCCCTTGGCCCTTATTCCCCTCGTGCTAGCCTGGTGGTCCCTCTGCGGCGCAGTCATGCTTTCCTTGGATTTTTTCAAACGCAAGCGCTATCTCTATTTCCGGCTCAGATTCCCCGCCCCACCCGGGCCCCAAGCTGCCGCGGCTAAGTCGCTGATGCAGACCCTCTGCGGTCTCTCAGTCTACCTTGCCGCCCTTCGTTATTCGCGCACTACCCGAACGTAGTTCGGTTAAGCAATCGCATTGAGGAGAGAGGTATAGTTATGAAACGACAGTTTAAGTTCGAGGGCCAAGGCGGAGAGATGTTCAGCCTGTTCTTCGTCCAGGGCCTTTTGGCCGCCATCACCTGCGGAATCTACGCTCCCTGGGCAATGGCCAAGATCGGAGCCTACCTGGCAGAGAAGACCAGCCTTGACGGAAAGGCCTTCAGCTTTACGGGCGACGGCGGAGAGATGTTCTCTCTCTTCTTCGTTCAGGGCCTGCTCACCGCCATCACCTGCGGCATCTACACCCCCTGGGCCATCAACAAGATCGGCGCCTATGTTGCTTCCAAAACCAGCTACGAGGGCAAGGCCTTCTCCTTCTCCGTAGACGGTGGAGAGCTCTTCTCCCTCCTCTTCGTTCAGGGCCTGCTTGTTGGTATCACCTTTGGGATCTACAGCACCTGGGCTATGGCCAAGATCTACGCCTTCCTTGCCCCCAAGCTTTCCCATGATGGAAAGGCCTTTGCCTTCTCCGGCGAAGGTGGCGAGATGTTCTCCCTCTTCTTCGTTCAGGGCTTGCTGATCGGCATCACCTGCGGGATCTATACCCCCTGGGCAATGGCTAAGATCTATTCCTACCTAGCATCCAAGGCTAGCTGGGGCCAAGACGCATTCGCCATCGAGCTCGAGGGCGGCAAACTCTTCTCCCTCATGTTCAAGGGCCTGCTCCTTACCGGCATCACCTGCGGTATCTACTACACCTGGTTCATGGCAGAACTCGGCTCCTACGCCGCCGACTGCAGTTCCGTCGGGGCATAATTTCTCATTCGCGTAAACCGCATCTTAAGGGGCTGTCCAAAGAGGACGGCCCCTTTTTTATCCGTAAGCGCCTTCTTTGGTTTGATTTCTCGGCAGGCCTGGCCTATGCTATATCCATGCCAAAGATAGCGCGCATTATCGCATGTGCGGTTTTACTCTTCCCCCTTCAGAAGGCGCATATGTCACAGATGGTTTTAGACTACATATCACTAGAGCAGCTGGTGAAGGATTCATCCCTCATCCTCGTAGTGGAACGATGCACGCCAGAAACTACCGTGCTGCCTATCAAGATTGGCGAGGATGAGGAAAAGTACCCGCCCTACCACAAGATAAGCTATCATTTTTCGGTCATAGAAATACTCTATGCTGGGGGGCGGACGGTTGTAGACGGGAACAGGTTGGAGGTGCTTGAGGCCAATTGGCATTTTTTACTCAACCTCCACAAGGGCTACTATCTTGACGGCATGAGGAGGTCGCCCCTTATCAGTTCCTACGATTCACCGGCAACAACCTTGGAGAATGCGCGGATAATAGTCTTCCTCCGACAGAACGCGGAAAAGGAACTAGAGTTCACGGTGGCAAATTCCATAGAGTCCATCTTGAAGCGGGATGAGGTACTGCGGCTTATCAAAGAGTTGAAGAAATAGTTCTCGCTATTCTCTCAGGCCTATGGAGATTGCCCAGAAAGCGCAGCCCGGGCTATCATGGGCCCATGAAGATAGCCATAGACACGCATACACACTCCATTGCCTCCGGGCACGCCTATTCCACCGTAGATGAAATGGCCCGCGCGGCACGGCGGCGCGGGCTCAAGGGTTTTGTCCTGACGGACCACGGCCCCGGACTTGAGGGAGGAGCCCACCGCTACCATTTTTCAAACATGCGCGTCCTGCCGCTGAAGCTTCATGGAGTGCGCCTCTACCGCGGGGTAGAGGCCAATATCCTCGACCGCCAGGGCAGCCTAGACCTAGCCCCCTATTATCTGGAGAAGCTGGACTTTGTCTTGGCTGGAATGCACGAAATATGCCTGGAGCCCGGCACGGCGGCAGAAAACACGGAAGCTATCCAGGCGGCCCTGGCCAACCCCTACGTAGACGCCATCTCCCATCCGGGCAATAGCTCCTATCCGATAGACGCGCGCGCCCTCGTCCTTGCCGCGAGAGACGCCCACAAGGCGCTGGAGATAAACGATTCATCCTTCCGCATCCGCAAGGGGAGCTCAGAAGTCTGCTACGCCATAGCCAGCTACTGCGCGGAACTGGGGGTGAGGGTTTGCTGCGGCTCGGACGCCCACTGGGCGGGGGACATAGGCAGGCTTCAGGATGCCGTGGCCCTCCTCAAACGGGCCCGCCTGCCGCCGGAACTCGTCATCAACCTAAGCCAAGCATCCTTTGAAACCTATCTTGAGGAACGCCGCCTAAGGCTATCAAGGATAGCAAAGACCGACTCATAAAAAAGGGGCCACGAATGGCCCCTCTATTCTAGCTGTTCTCCGCATGCTCCTCACCGGGGGCAAGCTCCGCTAAGCGATCCCGCCCCGAGCTCTTTGCCCGGTAGAGGGCTTCATCCGTCCTGGCAATCAAGTGCTCGGAAGGGTCACCCGGTATGGGATAGAGGGTTGCGGCGCCAATAGACACGGTGACAAAGCCCCCGCCTATCGAATGCTTGTGAATGATGCGTAGCTCCCGCACCGCCTTGAGGATGCGCTCGCCGATAACCCGCGCGCCCTCCGCAGAAGTGCTAGGCAGGAGAAGGAAGAATTCCTCCCCACCGTAGCGGGCTACAATGTCCGTGCCGCGCTCCAAGAGACCTGTGATTACCCCGGCCACCCTTTTCAGGCACTCATTGCCGGTATCGCGGCCGTATTCATCGTTGAATTTCTTAAAGAAGTCGATATCGATCATAAGCCCCGATATGGGCATTGCCGCCCGCACGGAGTATGACCAGGCGGTAGCCAGCTCAAGCTCCAACTTTGCCCGATTCGGTAGCCCGGTCAAAAGGTCCGAGGAAGTCAAACCCTCAAGCTTGGCGTTTGCCTCTTCCAAGGCTGCCTTGGTGCGGGAGAGTTCCTCTATCTGGGCTTTCATTTTACGCTTACCGCGCAAGACTGCCAGCAAGTAGCCGATAAGGACGACGATTCCCAGGTAGAAAACAAATGCCCAGGGCGTCAGCCACAGAGGGGTTTCTACCGACATGGTTATGGCGGCCCCGCTTTCATTCCAGACCCCGTCGTTGTTTGCCGCCTTAACGCGGAAAACATAACGCCCACCGGGAAGGTTTGTGTAGCTAGCCTCATGATCAGAGCCGCAGTAGGTCCATTCCTTGTCAAAGCCCTCCAAGCGGTAGGCAAATTGATTTGCCTGGGGGTCTTGGAAATCCAAGGCGGCAAAGGAGAACTCCACGGAGTTTTCCCAGTAGCGGAAGCGCAAGGGCTTAGTCAATTCCTTCTCAGGACCGGCCAATTTGCGTTTGTTCGCGGCGCGGATATCGGTTACATAGACCGGCGGCGGGCTTTGGTTGCGCCCAATGCGCCGAGGATTGAGCTCATAGAGAGCCCCCACCGTTCCAAAATAGATGCTGCCATCCGGCCCCACCGTACAGCCGGATGTGAAGGAATTGTCATTGAGGTTATTGAGCACGGAAAGCTGGTTGAAAACCGCGTTGACCGGATCGTAGGATACCAGGCCCTTGAGGGTTATCACCCAGAGATTCTTATCGTTGCCCTCTAAAATCCCATAAATGATATTTGAAGGCAGGCCGTTCTTTGTCGTGGCATGGATAAAGCTATCGCTCTCCGGCAGGTACTTCATGAGGCCGCCGCCCTTGGAGCCTATCCATACCGATCCGGAAGAATCCAAGCTCAGGCACATAAGGGAATTTGAGGAAAGGCCGCGGCGGTTGGCGGGGTCATAAAGATAGCGCTTAAAGCCTGCGCCCTCACGCCTATTCAAGCCCTTATTGGTGGCCACCCAAAGCCTACCCTGGGCGTCGTAGAGGATGTCGTAAACAAGGTTATCGCTCAGGGATGTGGGATCCGCCGGATCGTAGCGGTTGTGAGTAAAGACTCCCTTGCCGACATCGAAATACTCCAATCCGTCGGAGATGGTTCCAATCCAGAGGTTTCCCTTTTCGTCTTCCTGAATCGTGTTGATCTGGGAGGATGAGAGGCTCGTAGGGTCATCCTTGATAGGAAGGTAGGTCTTAAAGCGCCCCCCCTGCCTGTCAAAGAGGGCGAGCCCGTCGTTGGTGCCCACCCAAAAACGCCTAGCCTTGTCCTCATAAATGCAATTGACGATATCGTTCGGCAGACTGGATGGATCCTTTGGATTGCGGGTATAGCGCTTCCAGTTCTTGAGCTTAGGATCGTAGCGGTTGACGCCGCCATTGTAGACTCCGGCCCAGAGAATGCCTGCGGAGTCCACCAAGACAGAGGTGATCTTTCCCGCGGCTATGGAATTGGGAATCTTGGGGTCGGCGATGAAGGAGCGCAGTCCCTGGTGGGCGGAAGTCATCTTGGCGATTCCCCCGCCGTTTGTGCCCACCCAGAGGACCCCGGAACGGTCATGGTGGAGGGAATAGACCACGTCGTGGGGTAAGGAGCCCTGAAGCTCGGTGTGCTTCAGGGTTTGGATACGGCCGGTATCTGGAGTGAGCTTTAGAAGCCCCCCACCCCAAGTGCCGATATAGACCGCGTCTTGAAGGTCTGCGTTCAGGGTATAAACACGTTGATCCGGCAAGGCCCAATTCTTAAAAACCCCGCTTTCAGGGTCAAAGCGAGAGAGGGCTCCGGCTTGGCTACCCACGGCCCAAGAGCCAACCCAGAGACTGCCCGCCGGCCCTTGGCGAATGGCCATAACCGCGCCCTTGGAGTCTATCGGCAGGCTCGTCGGGTCATTTGGCTTATGCGGGTAGACGATAAAGGAATCGGTTTTCTCGTCATAACGGGCAAAGCCGCCGCCGGCGGTCCCAACCCACAAGCGGCCTTGCTCGTCACTCAAGAGGGCGCGCACGGTATTGTTGGGTAGGGAGCCGGGCTTTGTGTCGTCTTTGAGGTAGCGTGTAAAGCTACCGCTTGCCTCATCCAAGCGGTTAAGGCCGGCGGATGTTCCCACCCACAAGCGGCCGCGCGCATCACGGGCTATAGAAATGACTAGGTCTCCGGAGAGGGAGTCAGCCCGTTCCGGGTCATTGCGGTAAACGGTGAAAGATTCCTTGCGGGTGTCAAAGCGGTTTAAGCCGGAATAGGTGCCTACCCAGAGGATATCGTCCTTGTCCAGGAAGAGGGTTTGAATCTGGTTCTGGGAGAGGCTGTTCTCCTCAAAGGGCTCGTTTTCATAGAGTTTAAAGAGTTTTCCATCATAGCGATTGAGGCCGCCTTGGGTGCCGAACCAGAGGAAACCACGGGTGTCCTGAACGATGCCGGAAACGGAAGTGTTGGAGAGTCCGTCGCGGAAGGAGAGAAAACTAAAAACGCTTTCATCTTCCGTGCCCGCTTGGGCAAAAAGACCAAGGCTGAGGAAAACCAAAGCGAATAGAAACACAATCTTTCGTACCTTCATACACTCCCCTCTCCACCCTCACCCAAAAATAATAAAAAACCCAGCGCCGCTCAGCCCAGGCCCAGAGGGCCTAGCGTAGGTCGCGCAGGGACTCGGAAATGGAAAAGGCAAAGTCGCCTATCTTTTCCACGTGTCGCACAAGGTCTATGAAAATCAATTCCGACCTGACTTCGGCTCCAGCTTTCAGCCTACGACGCGCCAAACGTTTGAGATCCAAGCGGGAGGCATCCACGCTCTGCTCGAATTTTAAGGCTTGAGCCAATCCGGAACCGCTCATCGGCTTGTCCACGTTTTTCCCAACAAAGTCCAAGAACTCCCGCACGAGGGCCGTATAAGGCTCCAGATTCTTCAATTCTTCTTTATCAAATAGGCCCTTCTTCTTCGCCGAACGGTCCAAAAGCAGGCCTAAATTATAGCAGGAATCCGTAATGTTCTCCAGATCCGTTACAACCCGCAGCATAATGCCTATATTCTCGCGAGTGCGATCGCCTAAATCCTGCTCGGCTATCTCAAGCAAAAAGCGGCTTAAGCCCTCAAGCATGGAATCCGCGTAGAGCTCGGCCGCCGCGAAAGCTTCCAACTCCTTAGCCATATCCTTGGGAGGGTTTGTAAGATTGCGCATAAAGCGTTCGTACATCTCCTGGGCTAAACCGGCAAGTTGCACGATATCGATGCGCGCCTGAACCAGGTTGAGTTCGGTAATGGGAACCAAGGCCTTAGGGACGTATGCCTTTTCCCTTCCCTCCGGCCCAACTTTGTCCGGGATCATGAGGTTAAGGACCCGCGCATAGAGGGCCATCAGGGGTAGGAGAACCACCGTATTGATCGCGTTAAAGAGGGTATGGAACATAGCCAAGTGGGCGCCGATAGTCGTCACGCTCACCGCCCCCGGGGTGATAAAGTCAACAAGCTGTACAAAGGGTTTAAAGACAAAGAGAACCCAGATCGCGCCAAAGCAATTAAAGAGGATATGGGCCAAGGCGGCGCGTTTGGCGCCCACGCTTGCCCGGATGCTCACTAAGAAGGAATTGAAGGTTGTGCCGATATTGGCGCCTAGGGTAAGGGCAGCCGCCATCTCGTAGCTGATAAGCCCTTTTACAGCCATCGTAATCGTGATTGCCTGGGTTGCCGAGGAGGCGCTCACCAGCATGGTAAAGAGGGTTCCGGCAAGAACGCAGAGAAGAATGCCAACAAAGCCGCTATCGGAAAAAGAACCCAAGAAGGCAAGGGCATCCGCGCCGGGATTGGGAACGGCTTTAGCCAGATACTCCAAACCCAAAAAGATAAGGGCAAAGCCCATCATGCCTTCGCCGTAGCCTCCTAGGTTGACCCGCTTGTTTTTGGCGAATGTCATAAAAAACCCGAGGCCGAAGAGGGGCAGGGCGATAAAGGCCATGCTGAATTTCTGAATTCCCACGGCCGCTATCACCCAACCTGTCAGGGTAGTGCCGATGTTGGCGCCCATAAGAACGCCGATAGCCTGCATCAAGGAAAGAAGCCCGGCATTCACGAAGGAGACGACCATCACCGACGTAGCCGAGGAAGACTGAATGAGAATAGTCACCAAGATGCCGGTAAAGACAGAGACAAAGCGATTCTTTGTCATAAAGTTGACGGTTCGTTGGAGCTTGTCCCCAGCCGCCCTCTGCAAGCCCTCAGAACTCAGCTGCATGCCGAACAAGAAGAGGCCCATAGCCCCCAAGAGCTTTAAGAAAATTAAAATCACTTGTCCGAACAAGGGAATCACCTCTAGCTAGATTTGAAGCCCAAGTATAGGCTGGAAAAGCCGTTATGAAAAGGAATTTAGATGGATTTCCGCACGGATCCGGCTTTATTCCTCCTTAAATTGCCCCCCAAATGGAGAAAAAGTGGAGAATAGACCCAGCTAGAACAAAGATATGCCAAAGGGGATGGGAATAGGGCATACGTTTTAAGGCATAGACCGGGGCCCCGGCGGTATAGGCAATGCCACCGGCAACCAGAAGGTTGAAACTTAAGGGACTGAGGGCCTGCCGAACGGGCACGATGGCAAAAATGACAACCCATCCCATGGCCACGTAGAGGATGGCGGAGACGATTTTTTTCCTATTCACCCAAAAGGCTTCAAGCGATATACCCAGGATGGCGATGCCCCAAATAAGGCCAAAGATTGCCCAGCCCAAGGCATTGCGCATGACGGAAATAGTGTAGACGGTATAGCTGCCGGCTATAAGGAGATAGATCGAAGCGTGATCCAGCACCTTAAAAACTTTTTTTGCCTTTACCGCGGTAATGGCATGGTAGAGGGTAGACATCATATAGAGCATAATGAGGCTAGCCCCATAGATGGATACGGCAACGATGGTCCGTCCATCCGCCCTGCCGACAGCCTTTATCAATAAGAGAATGAGGGCAAGTAAGCCCAAAGCCGCGCCCAGGCCATGGGTGATTGCGGAGGCTATCTCCTCTCCCAGGCTATAATTTTTCTTCTTTACGTCCATTCAAATTCCTCCCTCAAAGCTGTCGGTCGTCCGACCGACAGCCAGCTTAAGATACAAAAAGAGGGAGAAAAGGGCAAGCGCGCAGGGGAGCTCTCAGGCAAAGGCAAACATAAGGGGGAAGCCGAGGGCTACCACCAGGGTCCAGAGGAAAAGGACGGGAAGGAGGGCGGTCTGCCAACGAAGCACGCTATCGTAATCCTTTCTTCGAATGAAGTAACGGATATGGAGGAAGGCCAAGCCCGCCAAGTTTACGCAGAGGATAAGGTTTTCACCAAGAGCAGCCACCTTGTTCGGCGAGAAACCGAAAGAGCCGATCCTCCCCAAGATAGCAGTCAAGGCAAAGCCATTGATAAGCAGGGCAGTGAGCGCAAGCCCGGTATTGACATAATCCGAGAAGGCCGGGGCTTCCCTCCCATCCCGCGCGGACATCGAATAGAGCACGAGGGCAAGGACAAGGGCGAGCATGAGGTCAAAGCCGATAAGCACCTCCCGCTCCGCCAGTGGATTGCGGCCGGTAAAGGCCATCACGCCCAGAAACACAATCATCGCCGCCAAAAAGAGGGGGCCGAAGATGCGGGCCAGAACGGGGGCTATATTCTCAATCACGTTTCGCTTTGCCTGGGCAAGGCGAGAAGCGATGACAGGGCTGGCAAAGCCTCCCATGATGAGGACCCACTCCATGACAACCCCACTAGCCTCAATCTTGATCGACCCCAGCAAAGCGATGATAAAGGCGGAGAGGACCCCAACCCCGCAGAGAATGAGCACGGCATAGAGAAAGATTTCGCCTGTCATGCGCAGGAAATCCATCCTCCTGTTCGAATCACGCCACGAAGGCCCGCAATAGGCGGGAATAATGCCCAACCAGAAGACAAAGGGCAGGTGAATAATGCTTAAAACCTGGGTAGCGCTATTATTTGCCCACGGAAAAAGATTCAGGGCCAAGGCCGGCAGAGAAAAGAAAAACGCATAGGCCAGGCTGGCCTTCCAACCCGCCTTACGAACCACAAGAAAACCCGCCGTCACGAAAGGCAGGCAGAAAAGGGCCGCGTTGAGCGCGTAGCGATTCGGGTCTTCACCCGACATAGGCCCAAAACCAAAAAGATCCGGGATCTTCGCGCATAGACCTGCAAGGAGGGCCAGGACGGCCGTAAGCACGATATCGCGCCGCGCCTCAAACCTGGAATGCAATCCTTCCGGCGATAAAACGAGGCGCTTCCAGAGCTCCTCGGTAGCCCCGCGACCGAACTCTCCGGCTATCGCGTCTAGGTTACCTATACGCTTTATCGCTATCAAGAAGGCTTCGTCCGCGGCCAGACCTCGCGCGGAGAGTTCGTCTACTTCATCCCTCAGGTGGGACTCAAGCTCATCCAAGGCTAACGCTCGAATTTTGCCCTTTGCTCCCAGGCGTCCCTTCCAGGTTTGAATTTCACGTTCAAGATCAAACACCTTCGCCTCCCTCCCCCGCGCTCTGCCGCAGGGTTTCCTCTACTTTTCTCCAATGCCGCATGAGCGTGTGGAGAAGCTCACGCCCGGAATCGTTTATTTTATAATATTTCCTTCTCCTCGCCCCTTTTTCACCCTCCCAATAGGCAGATATGGCGCCCTGTTCTTCTAGTCGGTGCAATACGGGGTAGAGCATCCCCTCCGTCCATTCCATAGCCCCGCCGGAAAGCTCGCGCACGCGCTTGATGATGGCATAGCCATAGCTGTCTGAGGCGGAGAGGATAGATAAGACAAGGGGCGTAGCCGATGCCGCGGTTAGATCTTTGGGAATAGCATCTTGCATAGAGGTATTATGCATAGATATTCTAGGTATGTCAATCGAATAAATTCATCTTTTGATTAAGGAAGGGACTAGTCAAAGGCCCCTTTAGAGATAAGGAAGCGGGCCGCTTTTTCTTCTCCATTGAGGAGGGCATAACGGAGGACGGAGCGACCGTTGGAGTCGGAGGCGTTGATCTCTGCCCCAAAGCTCAAGAGCTTTTCCAGCATATCCTGCCTGCCGATTGCCGCGGCGTACATGAGGGGGCTCGCCCCAGCCCCATCGGCCCCGTTAGCGTCTAAGCGCAAACTCAGGAGATAGAGAAGGCTGTCGTAGGAGCCGGACTTGGCGGCGGCGCAGAGGAGGGTATCGCCAGAGCCTGTTACAAAGTCCTTTGCCTCGGGATCGGCCTCGATGAGAGTCATAAGCCGTTCAAGGTCGCCGACGCGCGCGCAAGAATAGGGGTCGGGCCGAGCGCCGGCCTGGACGAGGTACTCGTAGATGGCCCTATTCTCCTCAGACTCGGCGGAGGGCGCCCGGGGGTCAAAACGATCGGCAACGAGCATGAGGGGGCGCAGGTCTATAAAGATGTCCTCATTCAAATTCGGGGAAGAAGAGCCTACCCAAGCTTTTATATCGCCGAGGCTCCCATGGTAGAGAAGGAGGAGAGCCGTTTTTTCAAGGGCGGAAAGGGCAGTGGCAAGGAAAAGCAAGGCAATGGCATAGGCCAGGTTTTTTTTCAAAAGGAGGCCCCTCCCGAGAGACCATGCCTTGAGTATCGGCCTTGATGGCCTATACTAGAAGTTAAAGGAGATTGATATGGGAAAAATTGCCTTCATCGTCCTACTCGGCCTTGCTAGCGCGGCCTCATCCTTCGCGCAGGCCTGGAACTTTCAACGCTTTATGGATACGCCCTATCCAAAGAATTCGGGTACGTCCGGAGGGGATCTTGCCGCGGCGGATGTCAACGGCGACGGCAAGCTCGACCTCCTGCTCAGCGGCCTCTCCGGCTCTGCCGGACCAGCTACCCTCCTCTACCTCTACAGCCCAAGCGCTTACCAACTCAAGGCAGAGACGAATCTTCCCAAGCTCGATTCAGGATCCCGCCTCATTCTTGCGGACGTTGACAAAGACGGAAAAGTCGACGCCATCCTCACAGGCAAGACAAGCGTCGATTATAAAAATTCCCTCATGCGCGTTTATAAAAACCAGGGCGATGGGGTTTTCAGCCAGCTGTACGACCTGGGGTCAAGCCTACCGCTTGAGGATTATGAGGATGTTCCGGGTTCCTGGGCGAACGACGATTCAAAAATACAAGGAATCTCGGATTCCGCAGGATTCTCCTCGGGCTTCTTTGAAGCCGCTGATTTAAACCGCGACGGCGCCCTCGATATTGCCTTTAGCGGCGGCAAGGGTTTTGAGGCGGGAACAGACGCCTCAGGCCAAATGATACAGCGTGATTGGGAAAGCTCCGGGGTCTTTCTTGGAGATGGAAAGGGCGGCTTTAGCTACCTAAGCGGTCCGTCTCGTAACGACATATCCCCCGCCGGCATCTCAAAACTCCTGCGTTGTGCCGGAGTGGTGGCGGACTTCAACGCCGATGGAATTCTAGACATCATCTTGGCGGGGCAGGCCAATCGCGGCCCGCTGGCCAACGCAGGCGTCCCGGAAACACAGCGCAACCCACTGGCGGTAACGGAGAGCTATCTGGGTAAGGGTGATGGTAGCTTTACCCGCCTTGAGAATTCCGGCATCGACCCCTTCATAGACGGCTCGATGGATTATGCGGATTACAATGGTGACGGAAAGCTGGACCTCCTGGTGAGCGGAAACAGCGGCCATCCCAAGGACCCCGCCGGGGGGCGAATTTTACGGATCTACGCGGGCAAGGGTGATGGTAGTTTTTCCACGGTTGACATGCCAAGCCTCAAGCCCCTCATGTCGGGCATGGCTGTCTGGGGAGACCTCGATGGCGACAAAGATTTAGATATCGTGGCGGCCGGCAATGATAACAGCCGCGGCCTCTATCTCTATGAAAACAAGGAGGGTAGCTATCTGCGACGCGACAGCGACAAGATGAAGCAGGGCTTGGGCGCCACAAGCGCCACGGGAGCATCGAGCCCGGACGCGGTCACAGAAGCGGATGTTTTACTCGCCGACATAGAGGGAGATGGTGACCTGGACATCATTCTCAACGGGAGGGGCGGAAGCATGCAACTCTTGGTGTTTAAAAACAACTTGAAGAAATAGTTTTTTGTGATGGGAGCTGCCGCCCTGGGCGGCAGCTCCTGGATAGCAGAAGTGCCCTTGTCGGAAGCGCCCGAATAGCAGAAGGCCTAGGGTCAAGCGAAGGCACTCAAGGAGAAAAAAAGAAGGCCGCCTGACTGGTCAGACGGCCTAACTTCGTGAAGCCCTTGTGGGCCTTGCTTCCCATTACGTCAAAAAGACGTTATGCGATACCACCTAGGAAATCGCCGATAAAGGAAAACACCTTGGCGCATGCGGGCCTCACGGCCATACTGTCCTCTGTCTCCACCTTCATCGTACCTCCTTAAGCTTATTTTTCCGCTTCATATCGGATATCTAAAGTGTAATCCCCTTTCACATAAAAGTGAAGCAAAATCATCATAATTTTAACTATCCGCCCGTAAATGGTAAGGCCAGTCTCAGCCGCCCCGAAAAAAGCCGACCAAGGGGTCGGAGCTAGATGAATTCCAAGAATTCCTTTTCCCGCGTCAACTGGAAAAATTCACGCCTTCCGTCAGCCAACGTGAACATGAGGGCGCGGTTTGAGAAAAATAGGCCGGACTTCTTTCCTAGGCCTTCAATCTCACCGAAGTCGGCCAGGCCTTGGGCGTCCATCGCGCACAGGCTCTCAGCCAACTGCTCCGGCACCAGTTGGGCGCCCTCGATTTCCTCCACGGAAAAGTCAAGCTCAAGCGGGGCAGCCGGCTGAGTCGAGCCCTTGATGATGAAGCCAAAGAGGCTGTCATCCGAGGCTACGCTCTCAAACCAAAAACGAGCGGCGCAGGCATAGAGGAGGCCGGATCGTTTATGAAGAAAATTTCCACCGGCGCGGCCAATGTAGGTGGCATAGGAGTAGAGCTCAACCTGGCCTCCGCGTTTTTCTCCGCGGCCCTTCCAGAAGGCGCGGAGCGCAAGGCTCCCCTTTTGCTTGATTTCTTCCATCCCGGCCTCCATAAGGGTATAGCATAGTCCACTCGCCTTGCCCTCTCAAGGGAAAACGGCATAGACTCTCTGCCAGGAGAGAGCATGGAACAGAGTGAAACCTTTTACAAACTTGGCCCGGAAGCCGTGCTCAGCGCCGCGGAAAAGGCCGGATTCCGCCCCACGGGGCAATTTTTACAGCTCAACTCCCTGGAAAACCGCGTCTATTCCCTCGGGCTGGAAGAGGGAGAGCAACTCGTCCTCAAATTCTACCGCCCAGGGCGCTGGAGTCCCGCTCAGATCCTTGAAGAGCACGCCTTTACCTTCGAGCTTGCAGAAGCAGGCTTACCGGTCTGCGCCCCGGAAATCCTCCCCTCAGGCCAGAGCCTGGGCCAGGAGGAAGGCATCTATTTTGCCGCCTGGAAGAAATCCCCCGGCCGCATCCCGGACGAATTTACCCCACGGATGCTCTTCGAAGCCGGCCGCTCCATCGCCCTTCTCCATGATATCGGCTCAAAAAAGCAAAGCGGCAGCCGGTTGCGGCTCGATTCGGCTACCTTCATACGCGGACCTCTTCAAGGCCTCTTGGATTCAGGGGCTATTCCTCGACAGTTCTCCGAGCGCTATCAAAGGGCAGCCCTGACAGCGGCCACAGCCCTCGATACGGCCTTGGAAGGGGCGCCCTGCCACCGCATCCATGGCGACTGTCACTGGGGGAACCTCCTCTACGACGGCAAGGGCCTGCGCTTTTTGGATTTTGACGACTTCCTCTACGGCCATCCGGCCCAGGATATTTGGATGATAGCCCCAGCGGTTGATCAGGAGGGCGCCGAGCAACGGGAAGTTCTTCTTTCCGGCTACAGGTCCCTGCGCCCCTTTGAGCCGGCTTGGCTGGCTGCCCTCCCCTCCCTCAAAGCCGCGCGCTATGTTCATTACGCCGCGTGGATATCTAAACGCTGGGAAGACCCATCCTTTAAGAACGCCTTTCCCGCCTTCGGAGCTGAGGAATACTGGGACAGGGAAACCCAAGATTTGGAAGGCCTCTTGTTTGAGAGCCTGCCGAGGGCGGCCCTCCCCCCCGAGATTAGCCAAGAATACGAAGATGTTTCCAAACTGAGCAATAAAGACTATTTTTTCGATATGGACTAAAAACCGCCCAGAGCTGGGCGGCGCCTCCGAGCCGTGCTATACTTTTTATGGGGGTAGCATGATGCGGATACGTTCTTTTACCTTTACACGCCTTGTCATTACCTGCATCTGCGGCGCGGCCCTCGTCATCTGCGCCGCCTGCGGCCTTGGGACCCGCTTCAGCCAGGGACCGGGGCGCCCGGGAGAGGTGATCGCCGACCACCAGGTTGCCCTGGAGGAAAGCCTCAGGTATATTCCCGAATCCTTCATTAACAAGGCCAAGGCAGAGCTTCACGTTGCCTACCAACACACATCGCACGGCTACCAGGTATCCTTTGGCCTCTACGGCCTGCAAGACTATAAGAGCGCTGACGCGGCCCTCTTTGGGGTAAGCAATAACGCCCAAAGCCCAGAGCCAGGCAAGCTGGATTTCCACGATAACGCCATCGGCGAACCGCCGGATTTGAGTAATGGGGTTGATAGCCGAGAAGACGGCCAGCCCCTCTTTGTCATTGGAACGCGGGCCTTCTTGGACGCGCCGGAAAATAAGGACATCAACGTAGTCATGTGGTCCTGGTGCAGCATATCCGGGCACAACGTTGCTAATTACCTTGAGGGCATGGACACCCTCATCTCCGAATACGGCCCCAACGGCAGTCGCGGCCGTCCCGTGCCCGTCACCTTCATCTTCATGACCGGCCACGCGGAGGGGGAAAATATCGGTGAAGGTAGGCCAAAAAACCAAGCCGACCTCATCCTGGCCCACTGCCGCGAAGGCGGGTATTTCTGCCTAGACTACTTTGGCATAGAAACCCACGATATGGAGGGAAACTACCACCCAGCGGCCAATGATGACGGCTACGACACGGAAAGCGGCGAAACTTTCTTCTTGGACTGGCAGGAACGGCATAGCCCGGGCAGCGCCTGGTACGAAAACAAGAACTACCCAGGCGGTGAGGTGGAGTTTGGCCCCCACAACAGCCAGCACATAACGGCCAACCGCAAGGCCTATGCCATGTGGTGGATCCTGGCCCGAATAGCTGGTTGGGATGGTAATTGAGTACTAGTTTGCCATAAAAACCGCTCTTTCCTTAGAAATACGCCCTTGAACGCGCTACATTCTTGCCATACCCCGCCCACGGCGCGAGTATTCGGCCGGTCGGGGAGAATGCGTATCAAGGAGTTCATATGAAAAGAGCGATGAGTATTGGATTGGCCCTCACGGGCATCCTATCCTTGGCTTCCTGCACCTTCGTCATGCCCATCTTCGGATCTGGCAAGGTAGTAAGCGAAAAGCTTGCTTTGGAGGGCTTTAGCGCCATTGAGGCGTCAAGCGCCACCAAGGTAAACGTTAGCATTGGGGAAGCCTATTCCGTTACCCTCAACGTAGAGGACAATCTCCGTAGCCACTTTATCATCTCTACGGACGGAAAAACCCTCATGGCAGGGGGCTTCGACGTTCCCGTTTCAACGATGCACGGGGTCAGCATCGATGTCGTCATGCCCGCGCTAGACAGCTTGTCAGCCCGCGACGCCTCTATTATCGAGGCCGGAGCCCTGAGCGCCACCGCCTTTTCCGTCTTCGCAAGCGATGCCTCCAAGGTCAGCATTCAGAGCCTTGCGTCGGAAACCCTCAGCGCCAGCGTCGACGACGCATCCAACCTGGAGATTAGCCAGACTTCGAGCGCAAATAGCCTAAGCCTCCATGTAAGTAGCGCCAGCGAGGCAAAACTCTTGAGTCTCCAGGTAGTGAACGCTCAGATTGAGATAGCTTCGGCGAGCAAGGCCTTCGTCTATGCCACGGGAAGCCTAAGCGGTTCAGTCACTGACGCCTCCGCCCTCAGCTACAAGGGAAGCCCCAGCATGGGGGTAAGTAGCACGAACGCTTCCAGCATCAAGAAGGTAGATTAGGTTAAATTGACCACCGGACAAATAAAAAGCCGTCCTTCAGGGTGAAGGACGGCTTTTTTTGCCGCCGAACAGAATTGAACTGTTGACACATGGATTTTCAGTCCATTGCTCTACCAACTGAGCTACAGCGGCAAAAGACCTCATTTTTATATCGGATAGGCCCCACTTAGTCAAGGCCGGGACGGCCCTTAAGGCTAAAGCCCGCGGATGCGATAGGCAAGAAGAAGTATCTTATACCAGAAAAAGATGAAGATGCGCCCGAATTTCCAGGGCTTGGCAAGGGTGTAGGGTATCCACTCCAGGCCACGCTTGAAGGTAGCCTTTGACACACGGTAGCGCTTTTCCGCAAAAATATCAAAAACGTCGTCGCACCACAGGTAGAGCCCGGAGTCGAAATTCTTCTGATTGCGTGGTATCCAGCGTTCCTTGCCGGATACTCCGCGGCCGACCATGAGGAGTGAAGGCGTGGACTTTTTCACCGCCTGCAGAATATCCCCTTCCTTGGTGCGCCCATAAAAGCCGGCATGGCGGCCCACAACCCTGAGGCCGGGGAAGGTTACGCGGATATTGCGTTCCGCCGCCTGAAGGTTCTTTTTGCGCGAGCCCAAGAGATAAACCGTCTTACCGTAGCGCTCCAAAACCCCCATCAGCTTGATGATGAAGTCAAAGGGCATATAGCGGACGGGGGCTTCGCGTTTTAAAAACTTGGCGCCCTTAACGAGGGAGAGTGAGATGGGAATGACGAGGCCGGCGTTGTTGAACATAGCCCGAACCTCGGGAACGCGCCTGGCCTTCATGAGATCCCAGACCGAGGCAAGGATGATTTGCTGGTTCTTGCCCGAGCTGAAGAGGCGCTTTACGGCTTCCTCAATCTTGTCCTCGGGCAAGATGTCTACCGGAATGGAGAGAACGCTTATTCGCTTTGCGGGAAATCCGGTTTCAAGGCCCACGTGTGCTGCTCCAGAAGAATAATCTGAACGGCCGCGATCGCGTAGATCGCCGCCGTCTCGGCCCGCAGAATATTAGGGCCCAGGTGAACGGGCTTCCAGAGCCGGCTCCGCAAGAGCTCGGTTTCTCCGGGACTTAAGCCGCCCTCCGGGCCTACCAACACGGCGGCCTCAGTCGGAATAGAGTTAAGATACAGATGCAAGCTGGTTTCCGCAAGGGGCTTCTCGTGAAAGAAAAACGCCGGACCCCGGTCCGCCCAGTCATCCGGAGCCTCGGCAAGGCTACGCGGCTCCTCCACCCGGCTGTCTACCGGGGAGCCGGATTGTTGCCGCGCCTCCTTAACGATGCGCTCCCAGCGCTCCCCCCGGCCGGAGTGCCGGGGTATCGAATGGTCGCTGTAGAGGGGAATGATGCGCGCCACGCCGGCTTCCACCGCCTGGCGGACGATAAGGTCCATCTTCCCGCCCTTAGGCAGGCATTGGTAGAGGCTGATCCTGGTTTTGGGGCTTAGCACTAGGGCGGAATCCAGCGGAGCCTCCACCGGATTCCGGCTTAAGGAGAGCTTGATGCCCTCAGCCCTGATCGAGCAAATACGCGCCTCATAGACGCTGCCGTCGGGGCCCTCGGCTTCAAAACAATCGCCGGGCTCAAGGCGCAGAACGCGGCTGAGGTAGTGGGCATCCTTACCGACAAGGAGGCAGTCTCCGCTTTTTTTAGGCATAACAGGAAGAATAAAGCGCCTCATCCGCCTAGCCTATCAAGCTTACCTGGACCCGGCGCCGTCGCGGACCATCGAACTCGCAGAACTGTATGCCCTGCCACGTGCCCAGTGCCAGCCGCCCAGCTACAAGTGGGATGCTCTGAGAAAAGCCCATGAGGCTGGCTTTGATATGGGCGCTGGAATTGCCCTCGGCGTGGCGGAAACCTGGATCTTCCGGAACCATCCGCCCCAAACCCTTGAGGATATCGATCTTTACGTCGGGGTCCGCGTTTTCGTTGATAGTGATCCCCGCCGTAGTGTGAGGTACGAAGACGAGGCAGAGACGGTCGGCCCGCTCTGCGACCAAGCCCGCCATATCTGCATCAATCGTTCTATCATCCTCGGCAGCCAGGAGGGCGTCTACCGCGGCCAGGACCCGGTCGCTGATGTCGATCAGCTCCTCCCGGTCCTGGCTGCAGACTTCAAAGCTTATCACTTGTCCAGATTGGGCAGGGGCAGGCCCTTGCCGGGCGCCTTTTTAGCCGCATCCGTGGCGCTTATCTGCTTGGGGTCGGCCTTGGCGGCTATTTCATCTTGAACCTGTCTGACGGTCTTGGTGGTCTTCAAGAGGGGGGCGAAGTCCGGGGTTTCTTTTATGAGCTTAACAGCAGCCTTGAGCACGATATCGTAATCAAGGTCAAAGATGGGGGCAATGCTGGTACGGCTAATCTCGTCTCGGATCATGCGCTCGACGACCCACTCATAACCCTCGAAATTCTTGAGATTGAGTGATTTTACGTAGGCGGAAATCTCTTCCTTGCTCGACTTGAGGTGTGTCTCCGCCCAGTCCTTATACTTGCCGGATACTAGTATCTCTTCTATCTGCTTTATCTGCTCTTCGCTAAGATCCGGTATCTTCACCTCGAGGTCCGGTGGTATGCCGGTCTTATCGATATTGGCGTCCGAGGGCGTGTAGTAGCGGCTCATGGTGAGTTTGAAGCCAGTCTTTCCCAGGGGATAAACCTGCTGAACCGAACCCTTACCGTAGCTCGTCTCTCCCATGAGGTAGGCGCGGCGCTGATCCTTGAGGGCTCCGGCGAGGATCTCCGAGGCGGAGGCTGAGCCCTTGTTGATGAGGACTACCATGGGGATTTCCTTATTGAGAAGGAGATCGGGCTTTGCCTGATAGGAATAGTTTTCCTCCACGTTGCGGCTCTTGGTGGATACGATGACCCCTTCGGTGAGGAAGAAGTCCGCCACTTGAACGACGGAGGTTAGGAGGCCACCGGGGTTGTTGCGCAAGTCAATGACGACGGCCCTGCACTTTGCCTTGGTAAAGGACTCCATGGCGTCGCGCACGCGGGGGGCGGTAAAGCGCGTAAAATCGATGATCCGCAGGTAACCGATATCGCCGGGGATGATGGCCTGCTTGACGGTGGGCACCTCGATGATGGCGCGGCGGATGCGCACCGGGAATTCGGCGCCGCCACGGCGTACCAAGATGTTCACGTCCGTGTCCGGTATGCCGCGCAGGCGCTTGACGGCGTCATCGGTGCTAAAGGGCGCGGTAGTCTCATCCTCAATCTTGATGATAAGGTCACCGGGCATAAGGCCGGCGCGCCAGCCGGGGGTATCCTCGATGGGGCTGACGATTTCTATGAACTGCTCCCGCTCCGGAAAGCGCGGATCCTTTGCCTGTTTAGATATGTAGAGCCCCACACCGCCGAAATTGCCGGTGGTGACGTCTGAAAGATCTGTCATCATGTCTTCGTTGAGAAAGACGGAGTAGGGGTCGTTGAGGGACTCGAACATTCCCTTGAGGGCGCCCTCATAGAGTATCTTGGGGTCTACCTCGTCTACGAAATTTTCGTTGATAAAGGAGAAAACGTTCTCAAGGACCGTGTAATACGACTGGAGACTCTTGTCCGCACCCTGGGCTAAAACCGCCGGGGCAAGGAAAAGCGCGATAAAAAAGACGCATATGGCCAGGGTGGCCGTGAGTCGGGCGCGCCGCTTCAGGCCGTGGGGTTCGCTGCACATGGCTCTATTCTCCCCTCGCCCGCCCGCTTTGTCAACTCTCGGGCCCGGCATGGGCCTGCTCCTATGCCTGAGAATTCGCCTCTGCCTTGACTGTCACCGGTCTGGCCTTTAGACTTACGGCCATGAAGAATCGCAAGACGGTCTATGTCGTCATGAGCGCGGCGGAGATTTTACGGGTGGGAATAGGCTTTACCCTCTTCCTTCCCCTCCTCTCCCCCGACCCAGCCCAGCCTCGCTTCCTGGCCGCCATGCTCGCCTCCTCCCAGCTCCTCCTGCCCCTAGCCTGGTTCTACCTCTGGCTTGACCGGCCGGCCCTCAAGGGCTTTGGGAGCATTATCACGGCAGGCAAGAGCCTATCCCTTCTAGCCGATATCGGCTGGTCCGTGGCCTTTTTTGCCGGCTTAAGCGCCTATTTGGAAAAGGACCCCCGTAAAGCCCTCCTTGTCGGCGCCTCCTGGGGTATTTTGATTTTAGCCGACCTTGCCCTGGCGGGGGCATCCTTCTTGCTAGCCCGCTCCCTGAACAAAGAGGAGGAGTGATATGCACATCGTTCCGGTCGCGTCAGGCAAGGGCGGGGTGGGAAAGTCCCTGGTGGCGGCAAACCTCTCCATTGCCCTCACCCGGCTTGGAAAATCCGTTGTCCTGGTCGACCTCGACCTCGGCGCGTCCAACCTCCACCTCATCCTCGGTTGCCGCTCCCCCAAGAACGGCGTCGGCACCTTTCTCTCCGGCGACTCGGTAGCCTTTGACGACATCATCCTGGAAAGCGACTTCCCCGGCCTGCGTTTTATTCCCGGAGACGCGGAGATACCGGGGCTGGCGAACATCAAGGCATCCCAGAAAAACAGGCTCATCAAGCGCCTGCTTACGGTGGAAGCCGACTACCTGGTACTCGACCTAGGCGCGGGCACTAGCACGAATATCCTGGATTTCTTCCTTATGTCGGGACAGGGGCTGGTAGTGACCACGCCCAGCCTTACGGCAACCCTCAACGCCTACCTCTTCCTTAAAAACACCGTTTTCCGCCTGATGTACTCCTGCTTCGGCACAAAATCCAAGGCCTACGAGTACCTTGAAAGCCTGCGCAAGGACGGAACCAGCCTACAGAAGGCCTATATACCCACCATCTTGGAAAACGTGCGCGCGGTTGACCCTGAGCGTTACCAGGCCTACATGAAGAAGGCGGCAAAGTTCAAACCCCGCCTTATCATGAACATGCTGGAAGACCCCAAGGACGCGGACAAGGCCCAGAAGATCCGCCGTTCCTGCAAGGAATACCTCAATATCGATCTTGAGCACCTGGGCATCGTCTACCGCGACGAGCTTCAAGACGTGGCTCTGGCATCGCGCCTGCCCATCATTGTCTATAAGCCGCAGTCCGTACTCGCTCAGGCTATCGGGCGGATAGCCGACAAGATGGTCCAGCTGGAGGACATGGCCGACAGCCCCCTCAACGAGGAATACCTAGACGATTCCTACCAAGCCGCAGGCATGGAAGCCGAGGCCGACTTTGAAACCAAAATGGACTCGATTGAGGAACTCCTCCACTGCGGGGCCCTCTCCATGGGAGACCTGGTAGAGACGGTCAAGGGCCAACAATACGAGATAAACTCCATACGCAAGGAGAACAACCTCCTCAAACATAAGTTGAGTCAGGCGATAGAACGCGGATTCATCCCTTGATTTCCGCAATTTCCGACTATACTCTATAGCTGGACACAAGCCCACATGAGCCAGGTAACGATCAAGGGCCGTATCGCGATCGATATCGATATCGCCGAAATAGAAGCGCGCCTCACCTTTACGCCGGAACCTGAGGGTACTGAGTGGGGCTTGGAAAGTCTCTACAAGGCCGTGCTGGAGCGCCAGCTCTCCATGGTCAGCCAGCGGGCCGTAGATACCTTCATGCAAAAGGCCGCTCAATCCAAGACCCCACTGACGGAAACCATTGCCAAGGGAACGGCGCCGACCCAGGCTGAGGCTGAAAGCGCGGATTGGATTAAAGACCCTATTCCCCCGGAACTTGCGGCCATTGCCGACGAAAAGGTCCATAAAACCCCGCCGCCCTCCTTTTCCCGCGTCCGAATAGAGACGATAAAGCGGGAAACCTTTGTTAAAAAGCCCAACCCCATACCCTTTATGCCTCCAAAAGAGGAAAAAGTGATATCGGTTGAAAAACGGGAAATCCGCGAGCCCGTGGGCTACGATACCCAGATGCTTGGTTTTGCCTTCGTGAAGAAGGGCCAGCGCCTGGCTTCCGTATTCCCGCCCAAAGCGGGCAAGGGCGGCAAGAGCGTCTTTAACCGCCCCATTGCCGCCCCCGTCCTTGAGCACCCGGAACTCCTCCTCAACGAATCCATTAGCCGCTCCGGCCGCGAGCTTATAGCCGCCAAGGACGGCTTTTTACGCTATGGCAAGAATTGGGCGGATATCTGCCCCTTTGCCACCCATAGCTGGGAGCTCAGCCCCTCCCCAGACCGAATGAGCATCCTCCTTGAGTACAACCCGGGAGATTCCCGCTTGCCGGTTCCGGACTGCGCCGAGATTCTCAAGAAAGCCCAGGAGATGGGCGGCCTAGACCTTATAGACGAACGGAGCCTGGACCAAGCCCTCCACGAGGCGGCGGCTAATCAAGAGCCCATCTGCTCTTTTCTCCTCACCAAGGACCAGGACGCCAGCATCGATATAGACATCAGCGAAGACTACCTGAAGGCAAGCCTCCGCCTGGTTAAGGCCCGCGGCCACGGCCGCCCCCTGGACCTCCGCGTTTTGAGCGAGAAACTCAAGGTACTGGGGATAAAGGTAAAAAATCCGGAAAAACTCAAGACAGACATTGTTGCCTTTTACAAGGGCCCGGAATCCGAGCTCAAGGACTATCCCCTGGCAGAGGGCAACCCGCCAGGAAAGGGCAAGGACCGCAGCATTGCCCTCCAGGTATCATTCCTCCCACCGGATAAGACGGCGGATATTAAAAAGCGCCTCCTTGAAAAGTCGGCCGCCCTGGGTGAGCTAACGGGCTTGGAGGAATTCCCCCTTGCCGAATGCCAGAAGATAGGCTTTATCAACGAGGGCAAGCAGATACTGTCTCTGAGTAAGAACGAAGCCGGCGCCCCTGGTTTTGACGTCTTTGGCAAACAGATTCCCCCCGTACCAGGGCTCTGCCCGACTATCAAAGCCTATGATAACATCCGCTTTTCCAACGACACGGCCACTCCCCTCTCTGACGGGATAGTGCTCTACAAGGAAGCGGATAACGTCCACTATCTGCGCGCCCTGCCCTACCGCGACGCCGAGGTTCAGGTAAAGATTGCCCCGGACATCTTAAGCGTCGCCGTCAGCCTTTTTCCACAGCTGGGCCTTGGAATAGAGCTCAAGCAAGAATTGGTGCTAGCGGCCCTCAAGGCGGCCGGTGTTGTCAACGGGATACTGGAAGAGGAAATCAAGGTGGCAATAGCCCAGGCCGGCACGGGTTTTCCCATTGAGGACAGGGTAGTCGCCCGGGGCAAGAACGCCAGAGCGCCGGGAAGCCGCCGCGTGGAGTGGAAGGTTCAGATGGCCACGGGTAAGGGGGTTACCCTCAATGCCGCCGGCCAGGCCGACTACCGCAATCAGGACAGGATAACCACCGTCAAGGAAGGGGATCTGGTTGCCCTCTTGCAAAAAACGACAGACCCCGGCGAGGCCGGCATGGACGTCAAGGGCAAGAAGATAGAGATACCCAAGGCTGACGCAGACCAAAACTTGAGTTTTGACGCAAGCCTCCGGGAAGAGCCGAGCGAAAGCCCCGATACCATCAAGCTGGTAGCCGCCCGCGCCGGGGAGCTCCGCTTTGAAAAGAACGCCTTGAGCATCGTGCAAAACTTTAACGTTAAGGGCAACGTTGACATGAAGGTGGGCAACCTCCGCTTTCCCGGCGACGTTACCGTTTCCGGCTCTGTTTGCTCCGGCTTTATGCTCGTTTCCTCCGGCAGCGTTACCATTGGAGAAGGGGTGGACGCGGCCTTAGTGTCAGCCGAGGGCATGGTACGAATGGGCCTGGGGGTCAAGGGCCAGGGCAAGGGCACCATTCGCGCCCGCAAGGGAATTGAGCTCCTCTTTGCCGAACACGCCAACCTCTTCGCGGTGGAGGATATAAAGATCAAGAATGGCTGCGTGTCTTGCAACGTCAAAACAAACGCCAAACTCCAACTATTAACCGACAAGGGCCATTTATTGGGCGGTCGGGTTCGGGCCAAGGGCGGCGTAGAGGTGCAGAACCTAGGTTCGGACTCCAATATCGCCACTTCCATTTCCTTCGGGCAGGACTACCTTGTCTTCGACTTGGTGGAGGCGGAGCAAAAGGAGATAGACAAGATAAAGGCCGCACTGCTTGAGTACGAAAAAAAGATGGCAGAAGCGGAAAAGCATCATAGCGCGGAACTGACGAAACTCAGGCAGGACAAGCTCAAACTTTTAAAGCTTCTTGAAAAACGCAGCATGCGCCTGCTTTCCCTCAACGACCAGTTCGAACTCCACTTCCCCTCTGAGGTCCGGGTGCGCGGCACGGTCTTTCCCGGGGTTGTCCTGGAAAGCCACAACCGCACCCTGGAAGTGCGCCAGCAAAAAACAAAGGTTTGCTTTTACTTTGACCAAGAAACAGGCCATATAAAGGAACGCCCCCTCACGGAAGGGAAATAAGCCGCGCGAACTTCCGCTAGCTTCCGTTAACCCTCCCGTCCATGCTACAATCCGCCGCGGACAAATCCTAAACAGAAAGAGGTACACATGCTAGCGGCCATACCCTACCACGATTGGATCAAACCGGAGATCATCCCCAACCTGCCCTTCCGTTGGTACGGGCTCATGTACGTTGTTGCCTTCGGCGTGGCCTACCTTCTCTTCATGCGCCAGGTTAAGACGCGGAAACTACAGATAGACTCCGACACCATCTGGTCCTTCTTCATTTGGGGCATCGTCGGCCTTATCCTGGGCGCCCGCCTCTTTGGAACCCTGGTATACGACCCCTCGGGTCTCTATTGGCGCCAACCCTGGCTCATCTTTTGGCCCTTTGACCCGGCAAGCAAGGCCTTTATCGGCTTCCAAGGCATGTCCTACCACGGAGGCCTCGTGGGCGTCATAGCCGGCACCTTTATCTACGCCCGCCGCAAGAAACTAGATTACCTGGATTGGCTGGACATGTGCGCCGCCGCCGCCCCCTTCGGCTTTACCTTTGGCCGCCTGGGCAACTTCATCAACGCCGAGCTTTACGGCCGCGTCACCTCATCTCCCCTGGGAATGATATTCCCCAATTTGCCGGCTTCAGAGCGATTCTCCGCCAAAGAGGAATGGGTGCAGACCATGGCAGACAAGGCCGGCATCATCGTCTCTTCCATGAACGATTTGGTGAATCTGCCGCGCCATCCCTCACAGCTCTATGAGGCCCTCTTTGAGGGCATCCTCATCGGTTGCATCCTCTGGTTCCTGGTTAAAAACCGCAAGCCCTTTTCCGGTTTCGTCGTCGGCGCCTACCTCATTGCCTACGGCACAATCCGCTTCTTCTTGGAGTACCTGCGCGCCCCGGATGAGTGGATGGGTTATATCTTCAATTTTTCCGGCTTAAAAAACCTTCCTTATAACCGCTTTGTAACCCCCTGGGCATTCTCCATGGGGCAGGTACTCTGCCTTCTTATGGTCTTAGGCGGGGCGGGTATGCTCGCCTTTTTAGGAGCGCGTAAAAACCGCTCCCTCCAAAGCCAGGCCCATGCCCATGAAGACGCCCTGGCGCGCAAGCATGAGTCACGGAAACTGCGGAAGAAAATAAAGTAGGAATGCTCGTTCCGCCTACGTAACATAAAGGCCGTTGCCTACAAAGGGCGACGGCCTTTTTTACGTCTTGCATCGAAAGGTCCGGAGAGATACCATAGGGCCATGAGATTCTGTTCTACCCGGGACTCCGGCCTTTCCTTGAGCCTCAGCCAAGCCCTCTTCCTTCCCAGGGCGGAAGACGGGGGTCTCTTCATGCCCAGCGAAGACCTCAACCTCCGCCCCTTCCTCTATCTGATGGACGAGGATACATCCTTCCAAGAATTGGTCCGCATCCTCTCCATGGAGATTTTCAAGGACGACCTGACGCCAGCCCTCCTCAAGCGCCTTGAGCGGATTGCCACCGATATCGCCCCAACCCTGCACGGCCTCGACGACACCATCACTTTACTGGAGCTCTTCCACGGGCCGACATCGGCATTCCAGGATTTTTCCATGGCCTTCCTGGCCGCACTCATGTCCAGCCTTAAGCCCGCAGATAGCCGGGTGCGCGTGCTTATCCCCAGCTCTGGGGATTCAGCTTGCTCGGCTGCCCACGCCTTCAGCGCCGAAGCGGGAATCGACATCATCCTCCTCTGCCCTAGGGAGGGTCTGCGCGGGATAAACCGCAATCACCTAGCCCGCAACGGGGGCAATGCGCGCATCATCGCCGTGCAGGGCGACTTCCAGGATTGCCTTAGGCTATCTCACGCGGCCTTTAGCTCAGAGAGCTGCCGAACGCGACACGCACTCACATCGGCAACAACCCTCAACCCCGGCCGCCTGCTGGCGCAGCTTTTCCCTTATTTCTACGGCTTTATCAACATGAAGAAGGCGGCGGGAGACTTTTACTTTGACGTGCCTTCCGGAAATTACGGCAACTTCAGCTCGGGCCTCCTGGCTTGGAAATGGGGTATGCCGGTATCAGGCTTTATCTCCGCCGCCCCAGGCGCCCCCGCTTCAAAGGGCCGGGGTAAAAAGGCGAAGAGCTCCAGCTTCCAGCCCAAGCAAGGCTGGACCCTGCCGGACTACCTGGCGGCCGAAGAGCAAAAGATAGGCATACCGAATTTCTCGGACGTAGCCAACCCGGAAAACTATGAGCGTATCCGCTCACTCTCCGCCGGCAACCCGGCCGTTTTGCGCGCCATGATACGCTCCGACTACATAACCGAGGATCAGGCCAAGGAGAGCATCCGCCAGGCCTATGAGGAATTCGGCGTCTTCCTTGACCCCTACACCGCTATGGGCTACGCAGCCGCCAAGCGCAGCCAGAAGGAATTCCTGGAAGAAACCGGCAAGATAATCCTCATGGCAACCGGCCATCCCTGGAAGTACGCGGACTTCGTGGAGGAGGCCTGCGGCAAGCGCCCCAGCCCGCCGAGCGTGCGCCAGGGCTTCGAGCCCGACAGCGACGCGGTGAAGGCGGACAATAACCCGGATATTGAGATCGAACCCGAGCTAAACGCCCTGGATTCCTACCTCTCAAGGATCTAAGCCTCTCTGACTCCGCGCGCGCGGATATCCAAAAGCTCACCACGGCAGAGCCGTAGCTCCATATCCACATCGCCTATTGTTTCCGGCCTATGAGTCACGATAAAGACCGTCCGCCCCTTTGCCATAAGGGAGATGGCTTGCCGCACCTCGCGCTCGGACTGCGGGTCGAGGGCCGATGTGGGCTCATCCAAAATGAGGACGCGCGGGTCTCGCAACAGGGCCCGCGCCATGACAATGCGTTGCTTCTGCCCTCCCGACAAACCAGCACCGGCGTTGCCCACCTCAGTATCCAAGCCGCGCGGCATGGCGCGCACGAAGTCCTCCGCCCCCAGCATGCGCAGGGTTTCCCAAACAGCGGAATCGGGGACATCGGGCAAGCCGTAGCTGACGTTGTCGCGGACCGAGCCACGGAATAGAAGGGGATGCTGGGGCACGGTAGCCACGCGCTGACGGTAGCTGCGTAGGTCAAAGCCCTCCATATCTGCCCCATCAAGGAGGATGTAGCCTGAATCCGGGCGCAAAAAACCCAGGGCAAGATGAACCAAGGTGGACTTTCCCGAACCGGACTCCCCGGTAACCGCCACAACCGCCCCCGCCGGCACGGAAAAACTGATATCGCGTAAAGCCTCGCGCTCGCTCCCCGGGTAGCGATAGCTCAAGTTTTTAAACTCAAAGGCCCCGGAAACCTTTGAAATTACAGGCTTTCCAAGATTGCGCTCCATGTCCGGGTTTTCCAGTATCTCCCCCATGGAGCGAATGGACTCAGAGCCCTTGGCAAGCTCCGGCATGAGGTTGATGATGCCGTTCATGGCCCCCATCACTGAGGCGAAGTAGCTTTGGAAAAGCAGGACTTGGCCCACGCTCATCACGCCGCGCCAGGCAAGATAAGCCATAAGGAGGAGTGAGAGTATTTGGGCCGTCATAAAGACAACCCAGGCCGTAGCCCCGAACCAGGCGGAGGTGAAGTCCAGCCGCTTGCCCTCGCGCCGCACCGCCTCTATACCCTCCCCGGTACGCTCAATCTCCACCTCTTCCAGGGCATGGGCGCGGGTAACCGGCAAGAGCTCTATCATCTCCAGCACCCTGGAATTCATAGCCTCCAAAACGCGGCGGAAGGCGGCGTTGCGCCGGTCAAAGCTCTTAGCAAAGGCGTTGCGCAAAAGCATGGCCAGGGGCGCCACTACCAGGAAAAAGGCGGTTAAGAGGGGGCTTATACGCAGAGTCATTACCACCGCTATCGCCACCGTAACCAGGGCCGGAAAGATGTTGTTGATAAGGTTCGTCGTTAAGCTGGCCAGATTCTCAACGTCACGCATAAGCTTGTTTTGCAGGGCCCCGGAGGGCCAGGAGCCCTGGGCGTTGAGAGAGAGTTGCTGGAGGCGGCGCACCTGGGCCATGCGCACACGAGCCTCCATGGAGCGCACCGCCACGGAGAGGAGGCGTATAAAGATAGTCTGGCCGGGCAAGTTTTGCATAACAAGGAAAATCATGCCCAGGCTGGGCCAGAGGGCGGCATTAAGGCTAAAACCGCCCGAAGCCAAGCT
Source organism: Treponematales bacterium (assembly GCA_041739325.1). Lineage (GTDB taxonomy): Bacteria > Spirochaetota > Spirochaetia > Treponematales > JBGSOB01 > JBGSOB01. Next base: position 12,631 of record JBGSOB010000168.1, on the reverse strand, counting down.
GTCCACCATCCAGGCGGTATAGATGGGCAGTACCCAGACCGGCGAATGCTTGAGGAGAAAAAACACAAGGCAGAGGAGGAGGCGCCAATAGTCCCCCCGGTAGAGGCCGATAAGGGTTTTCCAGGGATGCTGGCGGTCAAAGAGGGCTTCAAGGGGCAGGGTAGCGCGAATTGCCTTTGTGCGCGACCTAAGGGCAGGGGAAGTTTTCATAGACATCACCTCTAGCTCAGGATAGCAGATGAAGTGTGTCTTGTTAAGACTACAACACCCTAGAGCGAGGCTTATTGAGGCTTAGGCAGGAATCTCCCCGCCTAAGCCTTCGCCTTCCCGCTTTCAGCCTTTTTTGCCCCTTGAGCGGCAAGGTTTTCCCGCACGCGGAAGCGCACGATCCGCTTAATTAGCTCTAAGGGCAGGCTTTGATTGAGGGAAAACTGCACCGCGCCCTTTGAATTCTTAAAGCCTGCGAGCTCTGCTTGGAACTCTTCTATGCCGGAGGGGCCGGGGTAAAAACCTATATGCTTGGCGTAGCCGGCAAAGTGAACCAGATTTTGCCCAAGCCAGAAGGTAGGCATTTTGTAGCTTATCTTTTCTTGGGCCTCGGGAGCGGCCTCGCGGATAGCCGCCCGCAGGGAGCGCAAGAGTTCGGCAACCTTGGGAGGAAAGGCCTGGATATAGCTATCGATGAGCTGGGAAGGGTTCGCTTCTTGAGAAGAATTCTCTTCCTGGGAAGGATTCTCTTCCTGTGAAGAACCGGGCTCCTGCGGAGAAAGGGCTTCCTGGGAAGCCGGGATCGGGGTCTTTGCCATTATGATCCCTCCTGTATCGGTCCCTCCATTGTACGCCCTTTTAACCCCCTGTCAACGCGCTCACGGCCTCAAGAGCTTTACTGTGAGAAACCCCTAGCATGGGTTTCCCAACCTTCCGGAGCCTCCATCAAAGCTTATTCCACTTCTACGCGGAGAATCGTGCGCAGTTTTTCCGGCGCCGATTTGCGCGGGTCCGAATGGTAGAGCTCCCAATGGTGTTTGCCCTGCCGTTTTAAGCCGGCTTTGGAAAGACCGTGTTCGAGGCGGGCAAAGCTCTCAGGCTCTTCGTCAAAGGGACCAATATGGAGGATCTGGGCATAGCGGCCGCCATCACGCTCCCCGTAGCGCAGACAGTCAAAAAACGCCGCATCGATCTCCTTTTTTTTAATAGCCTTAGCCTTAGCTTCCTCACGAAAGCGCTCAAAGAGGGCAGGGCTGAGGAATTCCGGTTGGCGTATCATGATTGCCCAGGCAAGGCACTCCTTGCGATCGGCGTCGTATGAGACCTCCCCTGGCTTGAGACTCCAGCGCCCTTGTAAAACCCCAACCGTATAGGCATAGGCAGAGGGAACCGGCTCCGCCGCTTTGTAGTTCATGCGCACTGCGTAGCTAAAACCATAAAGCGCCCCGGTAGCCTGGGCAAAGGCATTACCATTTGGGTCGCCTTCTCCCTCGATCCAGCAAAAGAGCCGGGGCGGCAGATCGATTAAGGAGATCTCCCCCTCTCCCGCTTTGTAGTCCCATGGGTCGCTATCCTTGAATTCCCGCCCTTGCTTTTCCATGCGAACCTCCCTTTCTCTTATACCATATTACAGCAGCCACACTGACAGCTGTATGTCAGGCACTTTTTGAATTCACGGCCGAAGGGAGAAAGCCTCATTAGCTTAGCTTTACTAAATTCCTAAGCGCCAGGTCGCTGAGCTCACTGATCCACGTCCCTCCAAGAACAAGAGCCCTTCATATCCGCCCAGGCAGAGGGAAAGAGCTTAACACCGGCGGATTCAAGCCACGCCAAAAGGTCTGGGGCGAGGGAGCCGGCGCGCGCCGCAGCCATCGTGGCCATTGCGCGCAAGACCCATCAATGACACCGGACTATGAAAAACATGGCCGCTCCGGCTAGCTGAGCCGAGGCGGCCATAAACCCTTATTCCCCTCGAGGGGCTAGCTCCAAGACCAGGCACTCGAGCGGCTCCAGCTCCAACTGAATGATACCCCCGGCGGAAACGCTCAGGCTCTTCCCCGAGCCTAGGATATCGCTGGCGCCCATTGCCCCAGCCTCCAAGCCCATCGCCGCTAGGGCAGCCGGAGGCAGACATACGGAAGAGCTGACAGATTCATCTATGCTGAAGTTGGCAATAATCAAAAGACGCTGTTCCGGGCTAAAGCGCAAAAAGGAGTAAAGGTAATCGTAGTTGCTGCTGATATCCCTATTGCGCCAATCCAGGTCGTAGAAGGCACCGGTCTTGAGGGCGGGAGCGCTCGCGCATAGATTTAGTATTCGGGCGTAAGAGTCGCGCAACGCGCTTTCTTCGGCGCTGAGTTTCCCCCCGTCAAAGGCGCCGCCGTTCATCCAGCGCTGATGGGCGGGAACCCCCCAGTAATCGAAGATGCTCGTGCGGTTATCTTCCCTTCCAAAGCCCTCGATACCCTCGCCCTTCTCACCTACTTCTTGGCCGAAGTAGATCAAGATAGGCCCCGAACCAAGGGCAGCGGAAACGAGCATACCGGGAATTCCTGGTCCGGCCTGCCGCGCAAAGCCGGCGGAGGCGATCCTTTCTTCATCGTGGTTTTCCAGAAAGCGCAGCATGCGGGCGCTGGGAACGTTCAAGCGCTTTACGAAACTCGAGATACTGCGCGGGTTACCCATGCCACGGAGGAGGGGCTTGAGGGTATCGTAGAGGCCGACCTTGTCGTAGAGATAGTCAAAACCGCCTGTAAGGTAGGCCTTGTAGGCGCCCGGACTGTAGATCTCAGCCAGAAAAACGGTTTGCGGCTTAACGGCCCTTACCTGGGGAATTGCCCATGCCCAGAATTCAACCGGCACCATCTCCGCCATATCGCAGCGGAAACCGTCAACGTCTCTCTTAACCCAATAGATCAGGATGTCCCTCATTTTGAGCCAGGTGGATGGTATGGGATCGAAATTCTTCGTCCTGCCATGCTGATAATCCACCCCGTAGTTAAGCTTGACGGTCTCAAACCAGTCGTTGACGGAGGGCGATGCGCGGAAGACGTCGTTGCCGGTCGCCTTGGGGGGTTTTTCAGCGAAGGTTCCGTCTTCGCCGGGGGCTAGGACGCCGGGGCCTAGCGGATCGTAGCTAGGGACTTTGAATTCCTGGCCGTTCATATAGTAGAAATTATTAGACGGGGAAAAATCAAGGCCAGTATCGTCGCCGACGCCAAGGTCAATCACGCCGGCGGGCTTGGCGTCGGAAGCGTAGAAACGCGCAACGTGGTTGGGTACGAAGTCCAGCATCACCTTGAGCCCGGCATCGTGGCTGCGCTTTACCAGGGCATCGAATTCCTTGAGCCTTTCCTTGGGCTTCTGGGCAAGCTGGGGGTTTACGTCGTAGTAGTCCTTGATGGCATAGGGCGATCCAGCCCGGCCCTTGACGACATCGGCGTCATCCAAGGCTATACCTTGGGCGCGGTAGTCGTCCATCGTGGCGTGCTCAATGACACCAGTATACCAAACATGGGTGACGCCGAGCTTTTTCAGCTCGGCTAGGGCCTTATCGCTAACGTCCGCAAACTTGCCGACGCCGTTTTCTTCCATTGTCCCATAGGGCTGATTATTTTGCTTTTTATTGCCGAAGAGGCGGATCATCATCTGGTAGATGACGAATTTATGGTCTTCCATCGGCTCCGGCGCCCCATTGGGGTCTGCGGGAAGGCTCAGCTCCGCCGCAGAGTCGGTTTTAGGCTGAGAGCCCGCCGGGCCGCTGACGCAGGCAAGCAATCCGAGGACGATGCAGGCTGCGGTGCAGAGGGCTACAAGAACTGCCAGCCCTTTTTTTACGCTCACGTTTATTTTCATACTACCTCCATGGCCTCAGGCAGGGGCCCGGAAGCGCTAGGCCCATTAAAGCTCAGCTAGGACAAAGCCGCAATACGGTCCGAGTATGGTTTCGCATAAAAGCCGGCCCTCATACCAAAAACCTAGACGATTTTTGGCTCTGTGATAAAAAGCACGAAGGCCTTTTTTTGTTTTGATCCGCTGCAGAAAAAGGATTACATTGTTGTTAATGGATCTTTTGAAAGGAGTTATCATGAAAAGGTTTGAAGGTTTACGTTTGATCGTTATGGTGGGTTTAGCTCTCATCTCTCTTAGCTTGCCGCTGACGGCCCAGGATATGCCTCCACCTGCCCCCGTAGAATCAGCAGTGAGAATCCTCCCTCGCTTCGATTTCGGCCTAGCCGCCGTACTCTTCCACGAATATCAATCCGGAGAGCCGGGAACCCGCTTTAACTTCCTTACTCAAGGCGGGCAAGACACCCTCTTTCCTTACCAACGCTTTGCCCTAGACGCGGTACTCGGTGGGCAAAACATTGTGACCCTTCTCTACCAGCCACTGACCCTATCCACCACCACAGTTGCAGACCGAAATAATTCAAATGGTGGTGTTCCTGTTGTCATCGACGGCACGAGCTTTGCATCCGGTACCCCCTTGGATATCAAATATGGCTTTGATTTCTGGCGTATCAGCTACCTCTACGATTTCGCGAAATCCAAGGATACCATACTCGGCGCGGGCTTGAGCCTGCAAATCCGCAATGCCTCCATCGTCTTTAGCTCGGCTGACGGCACACAACGCACCGTTCAGCAAAATATAGGCCCGGTGCCCATTCTGAAGGGCCGCGCATCCCATTGGTTTAGCCCGGTTTTCGGATTGGACTTTGAGGCAGACGGCTTTTACGCATCTTCCGCCTTCTTTAACGGCTCTGGCCGAGCTTTTAAGGGCTGGATTTGGGACGCCGCCCTCACGGCTAAGACCCGCTTTGTGCCCGGCTCTTCAGCCTTTCTTGCCCTACGCTCTATCGGCGGCGGCGCTGAGGGTAACAATGCCTATAATTACGTTTCCAGCACTACCAGCTCGGAATCCTACACATGGAATAACCTGGGAACCTTAGCCGTAACGCTTGGATTCACACTGGAGTAATGAGGCACTACCGATTTTAACCGAAAAGCCCCTACCCCCAAGGGCTTTTCGGATCTGGCAATAACAAGACCTTGTAAGCTAGGCCTGTTTTTAAGAAAAACAGGCCTAGCCCTTTGTAGGAGATTTGATTTTTACTGCTGGGTAAGGCGGCTTTCTTTGTTGATGAAAAATCAAGGAACCACGCCCCCTCAGTCCCCGGTATCTTTTCCGGCATCCTCTAATCCAGCCTCCGCGATTGGAAGCAAGTGCGCAAAGCAAGGCCCGTTCAACCCGCGCCTTATAGACAAGCCGAGCCTTCTCATCTGGGGGGAAAAGGACAGCATCGTTTCCTTAAGAACGGCAGAAGGAGAGAAGATCAGACTCCGCGGACTGCATCCTCCTTTCTGAGGATGCGCGGATCAAAGCCGGGCTCCGGCCCTAGGTAGGGCGGGCCTTTGCGCGGGTTTGGGCCCTTTCCGTAAAAGCGAATGGCGAGTTGGGGACAAAAACTGTAACAACGCAGGCAGAGTACGCAACGCCCGGCGGCTTGAGGTCCTAAGGAACTGAGAGGAAGGTTTCCCACCGGGCAGAGTCGGGTGCAAAGACCGCAATGCGTACAGCGCGCTAGATCCACGCTGACTCGGTTTCTATGCTTCTCCATCACCGAGCGATAGGGCAGGCGCTGAAGGAGCCCAAGGGGCCTGGAGATAAAGCTCCGCCCCTTTCGGAATTCCCTACCCTCCACAAGAGCGGCGGCAAATTCTGAAAGCAGGAAGGATGCTCGATTCCGCGCACGCGCTAGCTTAGCTGGGTCATTTGTCCAGCCTAGGGGAAATCCTTGAATGGCAATATTATTCGGCATGGGAATATGGGCCGTCCAGCGGGCTTTGTATCCGCGTGGAAGGAGTTCTTCATCGGCCACGGCCGCGCCGTCGCCGGAAAAAGCCAACTGCGTGCAAAAGACCGCCGCGTCTCGCAAGGCGGCTCCCTTCTGCTTTTCCCAGGAGGGAAAGTGTCTCAGAAAGTCCCGCATCGGGAGGGGAAAATCAGAGCCATAGATAGGATAGGCAAAGATTGGCAGGTCCTCCGACCCTAGATCCTGGGCGGCCCGCATCGCCTCTGAATTCTCTATAGAGAGGATGCGCGAAGGAATAGATCTCTCAGCGAGAGCATCTCCCAAGGCAAGTGCGCAAAAGCGAGTATTTCCCGTTCCACTAAAATAAAATACAACAACCCTTTCCATCACCTCCTCCTTTTTCGCTCTCAGCATCAATGTTAGGGCAGAAGGCTGAAGGGGTCAAGATTGGACCTATCCCTTTACTTTTCTAGCATCGGCGTATAGTGTTCCACAGCCATGAACAAAAAGCTAAGCCTGAGGGCAAAATCAATATTCTTCATCCAGCTTTCAAATCTTCTTTTTGCGGGCACGGCCGTTTTCATCAGCCTCCTATCCGGAAAATTCGACGGCTACTTCAGCTCCTTCAGCCGCTTCCTCGTCGGCGCCCTCTTCGGCTTTGCCCAGTTAGCCGTTCTTCGGCGTCCCTTTAAAATAGTTCGTTTCAAACCCTGGCTGGGTCGGGGCATATTCGGCGCCCTGGGCATGGTGCTCTATTACCTGTCCATTTCCCTAGGTTCCGCCGGCCGAGCAAGCCTCTTTAACAACAGCTTTCCCCTCTTTGTCGCCCTTATCGCCATTTTTCTTTTTAGAGACCGAGTACGTCTTTCCACCCTCGGCGGACTCCTCCTTTCCTTTGTCGGGGTAGCCCTCGTTCTCTGGGACGGGGTAAAAAGCTCTGCGTTGGCTGACATCGTCGGCCTGGCCAGCGGCATTATCGCCGCGGCATCCTATCACTTTAACAAGCAGGCATCGCAAACCGAGGATCCCATCGTCATCTATTTAGGGGTGTGCTTTGCCGGAATGATAGCTACGGCCTTTTCACTGCCTCAGCTTGTCAGGCTGGACGCGCTTTCAGCCCTCCTCCTGATATTAGCCGGCTTAGGCGCCTACTTCGCCCAATTGGCAATAACGGTAGGGCTCAGGGACATCGATACGACGGAGGGCAGCGTCCATACCTTTATGAAGATTCCACTCACCGTTTTAGCCAGCTGGCTACTGCTTTCGGAAAAGCTCAGCCCGCGTTTTATCTTTGGTTCTACCATCCTCCTTTGTGGGCTCTTTCTCGACAAGCTGATACCCCAAAGAAGGATGAATGTCTCAAAATAATAAAATAGGCATCGATGGTTGTTATATAAGACCAATATTTGCCTGCGCTCACTTTTTAATTTTATAAGTGCTTTAAAATGAAAAACTCTCTTTAGCATTTGCAGCCGGCTACTAAGGCATCCGCCTCTGTAAGCGCCTACTGAATAACTTTTACTAGCTCGGCACTTTATATTAGGAAAATATCGGGCTGAAATGGTCAAGCGAATTAATTAGGCATAAATGCAGAAAAACAAAGCACTATTGAGTGTTTATGCCGGGTTACCACTGGAGTTGACATTAGCGTAAAAGCAAACTCCTAACACAATTTTAATATTGCACAGCATAGGGTAGCATATACTTGAGATTGACAGCAGGAGTATGCCGGAATTAAACTGTCTTAATATCGGCGTTGCCGAACAATGCCAAATAACCGATCCATTAGCGTAGGCTAAAAAGAGCACAGGAGGCGATTATGAAAACCGAGCAAAAAGAAAAACTGATGAATGATGCCTACGACCTAAGGTATCACACTATTGAATTCAACATTTATATAGAGGGTCTTCCTGAACCCGATGAAAACGTGGATATGGCAAACGATGAGTATGATGAAAAACATATTGATATTGCCCTGGCGCTCTATAATGGCTACACGGATGTACGGTTGGAAACCATTGAGGAAATGCTTGAAGACATGGAAGAACCGACGCTTGAATTAAATATTTTTAAAAAAGAGGGGCAAACCCTTTGTTCTTATGAATGGTTCATGGGTGATAATATCATGGGCTTAATAATAAATTTAGATACGCTTGAACTTGTGGGAGAGAACCACGACACCAATTATTCATGCAAGAACGCGCAGATAGCGGAAATATTGTCAGGCAGAAAAAACATGGCATATGAAGACCCCGAGTATGACGAGGAATTTACAAAAATACTGGAGCAATAGCAGAAATTTATATTTGCATAGGGCATTTCACCTAAAGTTAGCAGGACATCAGTGAGCTCGAATGAGAAAAACTTTTAAAAATTTAACTATGCGGCGCAAGGGAAAGATTCTTTCAGATAAACCCAGCTTTTACTTACCTCCGGCTGAGTCTAGGCTGTCCTAAGGGAAGGAGACAAAGAGGGAAGCGCGGGCAGAACTTGCCGCCACTATCGAAGGGCACCGCACCGAGATGCTTCCGCTCATCGTACCGATAACCTTACTTACCCATTACATCCGCAAGTACGCCAAGGTCTTCCTCTCGCGCCAGAGCCACCTCTCCCCCCACCCCCTAGAGCTAAAACTCCGCAATCACTGCTACTAACGTAATCGCACAACTTAACCCAACCTCAAGCCTTTGAGCTTCGTGCGTTTGGTGTTCAACAGCGCAGGGCCTGCCAGGAAAATGACTTCGTCCCAACCCGGCGCGCCCCGGCCGTTAATAGAGAAGCCGCAAAAGCCCTGCGGCTTCTCTCCGCCGTGTGACCCGATATACACGCTCTTGCGCCCTCGCTCCCGGCGCGTGGCTTCTAGCAAGCATGGGTGTGTGGAAAAAAATTCGGCGAACGGTTCCCGCAGGCGTAACCGCCGAGGACAAGTGAGCCGAATTTTTTTCCACCCAGGCCCCATGCTCGATAGGCACTGTGCGCCGGGATCGAAGGCTCAAGGCTGAGTTCCCCTCTATTAACGCGCGTAGTAGATCCAGGCGTTGTGCAGTCCTTCTTTCGGGTCATAATGGTAACCGATCCCGATAGCCTTCCAAGCTGGGTCGAGCGCGTACTTCTCGATATTTGAATAAGCCCTGAGCGACAGGTCGAGCTCTGGGCCGTCGAAGCTGAACCAACGCGCGCCGAAGCTGCTGATGCCCGGATGGGACGCCTTCATGTGCCTATCCGAATCGAGCTTATCCTCTTGGGGTCCGAATTGCGAAGCGAGCAGGGCCTGAGCCGAGATCGTGAGCCCCTCATCAACGCGGACGAGAGAGAGGCCGGCGGCAGCGCGCTGCTTATTGATGAACGCCGCCAGGCTTTTAGTGAATGCGGCGCGGCGCGCCGGATCGTTGAACCAGGCCGCTTTGTCGGGCGTGGACACTCGCTTGATCTGGATCTCGGTGCCGATATCGTAATCGCCATCCAACCGGCCCTTGTAGATCCAATGGGTGAAATGGGGAACTTGGAGCGTAGTGAGGCGGGAGACAAAGCGGGCGCCCTGGTAGCTGGCGTTCATGCCGCGATTGAAGAAGATGCGTCTGCCGTCATCGAAACCGAAGTACTCTCTTCCCGGCTCGGCTACGATGGAGGGATCCATGGGAAACCAGCCGTAGCCCTCAAGGTAGGCTTCGACCCAGACGTGGGTATTCATGAAAGAGCCGGCATCATCCACGAGAATGCCGTTGAGCTGTCTGGCGGGTATGCCCTTTCGCCGGAGCAGTGAGATGAGGATGCCGCTCGATGCGGCGCAATCCCGTACGCCCTTGGAAAAGACATCGTCTAAGCTGGAGTAGTCCACGTAGCTGTTGACCAGGTTCGTCTTATTCTGTTCGATGACCCAGCGCAGGGCGCGGCGGGCGTAGTCGATGACACCGCTCGATCCAGACCAGATCTCGTCGGCCGCGCGCGCGATGGTCGGATGCTCAGGGTCGATGGTGCGCGAGCTGAAACCTACGTAATCCCAGTACATTTGCTTGCTGGTATCGTAGGGGAGAGGCGTGCCGACGAGGCTCCAATCGACGGCGCTCTCCCAGAGCCTGATGTCGTATTCGACAACGACCTCGTCGATCGGCTTAGCGGATTCCACTCGCAGGTAGCGATTACCGCTTCCCTGGAAAAATTCCACCTTGCCTCGACTGGCTTTTATGGGTCCGACCTCATGATACATGTTGCTGGATGGCAGGGGTATGGAGAGGACTTGGCGGTAATCGGAGCCACGCTGGATCTTGAGGCTGTTTTCCTTGGCGAAAACCCGGTAGCGGTCGCGATAATTCCGGGTGAGGCGCTTCAGGTACCAGGCAGGCTTCGTCTCATGGTCGATGAGGGGCTCTGCCCGTGACTGGATGGCGCCGCGCAGGTCGAGCCTAGCCGCCTGGCCGCCATCGGGCGCTAAGCCGTAGCCGGAGGGGAGCGGCCAGAGCCAGCTGCTCGATTCCATCAGGGGTATGCGTTCGCCGTCCACGATATAGGCGTAGCGATAACTGCCCGGGGCAAGGCGGAGCCTGAGCGTGAACATCGTACCATCCGGTTTCATGAGGGCGCCGGGATCAGCCATGATGAGAGACGCTAAGCCGACTAAGCTGAGGGCGAGAATCGATCTTCTAGCCAATAGGTTTGTAGCGCGGGTGGGCTAAAGGTTTTTGCATACCTGGACCCATGCTGTATTGTTTTTATGGCACAAAGCGCGGGGGCACCCTGCACGAGAAGGACCACGGCCAGGGCTAGATCCACGCGAAACCCCTACCCCCAAGGGCTTTTCGGATCCGCCATTAACACGACCTTGTAAGCTAGGCCTGTTTTTAACAAAAACAGGCCTAGCCCTTTGTAGGAGATTTGAGTTTAGCTGCCAGGTCAGGCGGCTTTCTTTTTTTCCTAGGATTGCGTAGCTTAAACCCATGAAAACACCCAGCCCCTTCAACCCACTTCGCTTGGCGGCCTATCTTGTATCCCTCATCGCCTTAAGCCTTGCCATTGTATCCTGCGCAAGCGGGCCCGACCAAAGAAGGGCAGATGGGCTACTCGCCGCTCTGGATCCCGCCAAGCCCTTTGCCGAAAGCGCCTTTATCGATTCCGAGGGACTGAGCATTCACTACCGCGCCTGGAAGCCGGAGGGCCCTACGCGCGGCCGTATCCTTCTTCTCCACGGCTTCGGCTCATCGAGCTTTTCTTACCGCTTCCTTGTGCCCGAGCTGATCGACGCTGGTTGGGAGGTAGCGGCCGCCGATATTCCGCCCTTCGGCTATTCGGATAAAAGCGATGCCGTCGCACTGCTCGGCTACAAGCGCGGCAGCCTCCTCTGGGCGGTGCCGGACGCCTTAGGCTGGGAAGGGCCCATCGTCCTCTTGGGCCATTCCATGGGCGGCCTCTACATCAGCGCCATGGCCCTCCAGGAACCAACGCGCGTCGACTCCCTCATCTATCTTGCCGGAGCTGTCCCCGTTGATGAAAAATCAAGGAACCGCGCCCCCTCAGTCCCCGGAATCTTTTCCGGCATCCTCGAATCCAGCCTCCGCGATTGGAAGCAAGTGCGCAAAACCCTGGCCAATTTTTCCGGAGAGCCCGTACCTGCGGAGATGGTAGACGGATACTATCTTCCCTTTCAGCAAAAAGGCGGGGTCAAGGCCCTTCTTGCTTGGTCAAAGCAGAGCGCAAAGCAAGGCCCGGTCAACCCGCGCCTCATAGACAAGCCGAGCCTTCTCATCTGGGGGGAAAAGGACAGCATCGTTCCCTTAAAGAACGGTAAAAAGCTCGCCGAGGCCCTGCCCCAGGCAGGTCTTATCGTCCTCCCCGGCAGGGGCCACCTTGTCCATGAACTGCAAAGCGAAGAAGTGAATCCTTTGATCCTGGAATTCTTGAAAGATCAAGGAGAGTAAGGAATAGGTTTTGTCTTGAATTAAGAATTGACGAAAACGCGAGAGCACCTCCTACTATTCGCGCGTCAGAAAAAATCAGTGAGGCCTGGGTTTTTTATGAAAATAGAATTTTCGCATCGAGAGCAGAAAATAGAGATCGAGCAGGGATTTATGAGCGGCCGTGAGACGCTGTGGATCGATGGTGAGGCTGTTTCCACTATAAGCGCCTTCTTTAAGAACGATACCCGCCATGAGTTTGAGCTAAGGGGAGAGGGAGGCATCGAGCAGGGATTTGTCCGGATCAAAAGCTTTCTTGGGGAAGGCATGAGGGTGTACGCGCTCTTTATTGCCGGTCGGTTTCAGGCTGCCCAGGTGCACAAAGCTTTCGTCGGCATTTCTGATCTTGTTCTGGCATTTATTCTTTACGTTCCACTTGCCGTAGGAACACTAGCCGTGGATGCAGCATCGGGCCTGGTCAAGCATCCCTTGTTCATGCCTATCGCGTCCGCCGAGATCCTTCTCTTACTCCTGCTCAGCCTAGGGCTTGCAAAAATTATCAGGCGCCCCTTCGCCGCTCGGGTCTTCGAACGCATCAAGGATGAGATGGGGGCGCGCATAAATAAACGGTTAGAATCGATTACGAGCCGAGCCCGCTAGCCCCTGCCCTTTCCTTGAATTGAGAATAAGGATAAGTGACTGATACGCAAACGCATTGCGTATCAGTCAGATGTCGCAGATGAACTAAGCATCGAGCTTCCGCGCTTTGTACTATGAGCGCTCTTGAGCATGGGTGGTTTGGAAAAACCTTTGTCCCAACGATTAGGCACGCGTGGCCAAGTCTGTGTCGTACCGCAGTTCGAAGTAGTGCCGGGTTGGGATAAAGGTTTCTCCATGCCAGGACCCATGCTGTATTGTTTTTATGGCACAAAGCGCGGGGGC
>JBGSOB010000167.1:0-7545 GCA_041739325.1 Treponematales bacterium | reverse complement strand
GTACATGCCGACCTGGACGTAGTAGATACCCTTAGAAAGCCGCTCGAGCCGCTGGACATTGAGGGCCGCTAAGGCCTCTGCTCCCTTACGTAGGCTTTCCACGACCTCTGGGCCCCTGTCCGGAACCTGGATGGTCTGGCTGCCTGAATCCGGCGTGACATCCTTCTCTTCCATGGCAATAAGCTCTGGACTGGCCTTTTGTATGCCAAGGAGGTCGCGCGCGCTTTCAGGCAGTGGACGCTCTACAAGATTTATCTCCGGACCTACCCTTTCCGCCGCAAGCTCAGCCTGAGCGGGGAGTTCCGGCCCTTGAAGAGAGAGGGCTATCTCCTGAGCCTTCATTCCAGGGCGCAGAGTAGAGCCTACCAAAGCTTCCGGCGGCGGATTTTCAGATGTCATAACAAGGGAAATTTCGCTTGTATCCGGGTCTGGAATGGAAGCCGATAAAGCAGGTCCGCTACGCTTTAGGGCGGAGAGCCTTACCTCGGCGCTGGCGTCTTCCTTGATTTCCGCCGCAAGCTCGGGATCTAGAAGTGCTATAGCCCCGCTCCCAGACTCACGCCTACCGGCTAAGAGCCTTTCTTCTGCTGAAAGAATACCCTCCTCCGGTTTAAGCAAATCCTCGCCAACTTCCGGGTCGGCAAGAGAAAGGGATATCTCATCAGATCCTGGTATCTTCCTAGAAGCTAAGAGCCGTTCCTCGGCGCTCAACTCGCCGGCTTCAGTGGCACGAAGCTCGGGATCCAGGAGACCGAGCTCCTGGCCACTTGGCAAATTCCTCTTTGCCAATAATCTTTCTTCTGCAGACGCCGTGCCTGTTTCATCTTGATACAGCTCTGGATCAGCTAGTCCAAGAGCTGTCCCCAGGCCTTCGCGGCGAATGACAACAAGCCTTTCGATGGGATTGGCGCTCTCAGCGACAGTGTCCGTGCTAGCCTCGAGTCCCGGCAAAGCAAGGGATAAAGAGGTATCTCCAGAACCCGGCCTTGAAAGCCGGAGCGAACTAAGGGTTTCAGCCCGTTCCGGACCAAGGCTGGCATCATATTCAGGGAGTGCTTTCGCAAGACTCGCGGACCTAGCGTCAGGGGCGGAAAGGCGGGTAAGAGCGCTTTCAGGTCTTTCCCTTGGAGATAACTCAGGATTATCCAAACCAAGTTTTAGCTCTGATCCAGACTTTGGCAGGCTCGCGCTTCTTTCATAGACGGATGCTATTTCCGGCTTTTTTACGGAGGCAGTCTGCGCTTCCAGCCCGGGAAGCCCAAGGGCATATGAAGGATCGGCGCCAGGGGCTTGCTGTAACTTGGTGGGCCGGGAAAGGGCTTCCGGCTTTACCGCGCTTTCATTTCCCGTATCACGGGAATCCACCCGCGATCCCTCGCGACCATCGGTACGAGCCTCTACGGCCAGTGGGGTTTTTTGGGCGAGCGGGGTCTCCGGAAGGTCGGAGGCCTTAAGGGATAGGCTTTCCTTAAGGGGTAGTTGGCGCTGTCCACCTATAACGTCGGGAAGCACCGTAGCGCTTGCTTGAAGACCAACGCTGGGAGTGCTAAGCTTCCCCGGTCCTGGGGTTTTTTCCGGCGTTCGCTCCGGCGTCTTTTGAACGATGATATCCGGTTGCTTTGATATTCCCGTATCAACATTCTCGGGCCCATAATTATCATTAAGTGGAGCTGATAAGCCGGAATCCGCCTTTGACCGCTCACGGTTTACTAAGGCTTGGGGATTTAGGTCTGGATCCAAACTTCTGCCGGGACTATCGGACTTGAGGAGGTTATCAGCTCTGTTTTGGGGTAAAGAAACCTTTACCCGCGCGACCATCCCCATGGATATGCCGATCTCAGAAGCTGCCTCCGGTGAGAGGGCAATGAATACGCCCGGATTATCCAGGCTTCTTGTGACAAGAACCTGAACGCTCTTGCCATTTTCAAGATTACTCACCTCGACAAGGCTATTTCTTGGAAAAGAAGAACAAGCGGCATAGAGCCCGGCTTGAGGGAATTCCCCATAGCTTGATGCTACCGCGGTTCCCTCCCAGAAGGAAATAGCAGAAAGCTGAAAAACGGCACTAGATACGAGAGCTAGGAGAAAAACTACGCTTTTCTTCATGATCCACCCTTCCTTGATTCATCGAGCAAGGCCTTAATGCATGCATCCATGATCGTCTTCCCTGTTTTTTGGCACCAAGACCCTATCTTTCCGGAAATTTCCTTACCATCTTCCATTCCCTTGAGAGATCCTTTCTTAATCACTTTGCCATCGGTTGTTGAAATCAGCCGCCAGGAAATATCCCCGGGAATATAGAGACTTTTGGCGTGAGCGCTTTTTTTAGGAACGGTAAACAGAAGAATTTCATACGAAATGAAGGCTGTTTCCGCCTCTTGGATATTCGAGATATGGGGGTCTTCAAAGGCCTTTTTATTCGTAATGGAGGGCCTTTCACTCGTTGCAATAAAGCCGGAATAGAAGAGCCCGTCCATACAAGCGCTGACAAGGTCGACTAGGTATTCATGAATGACTTCATCCGCTTCTCTGCCCTCTTGAAAGGCTAGCACGCTCACGGTTTGCCCATAAAGGCCGGGCGTGAGGGAAAAAAAAGCGATGTAGCAGGCCGAAAGGACGGCCAGTGTCTTTTTCATCTCAACTCCACGAGGGCCCACCTCGGGGGTGAGGCCGCTTCACCTTGTCTATCGGATGAAAAAAGCCCCTGGTTAAGCCTTAGTTGGTTGAAATGCGAAGTCAGGGTATGCTAGCCTAGCCAGGCGGGTTATGATTATGGGGGAGCATTGATGTCGAAGTATATAAAGGCTGCTGAAGATCTTGGCGGAGAAAGAACGCCAGAACTGGAAAAAGCCGCGCAAACCATTTCCCTACTTGATCTTATCATGGTAGTACTCAAGCACAAAGTGCTTATTTTGGCATTGACTCTTACTGGAGCCGGCCTGTCTCTGCTCTTTGCCATTGGATCAATTCTCCTGCCTCAAAAATTAAATTATCTCCCCAATACCTACACAGCTTCAGCCCTCATCATGCTCAAATCTCCCTCTGGAGGAAGCGCTGGGACGACTTCCTCCCTTGGAGACCTTTCCGGTTTGGCAGCTCTAGCGGGTTTTTCCATTGGATCTGAGGCAGATTTAAGTTCCAGTATCGTTATGAGCCTTATGGAACAAAATACCTTTATGGATCAACTTGCCTCCGATCTTGATTTTTCCAGCAAGTACAAACTTAAGCCTGGGATACGGGGCCAAATCTCTAGTCGTAATATTATTAAGAAAAAGCTTAGATCCGAATATTTTGATGCGACGGGAATTCTTAGCCTTGAATTCATAGATATCGACAAGGAATTTGCCGCACGTGTGGTCAATCAGGCCGTGGAATTACTGAAAGAGCGATTTAATTCCGTCACCCTACAGTACGGAAGGGAAAAGCTCTCAATTATTACTGAAAGCATAGAGACTGCCAGAAAAAACCTCAAAGACACGCAAACGATTTTTTCTAGATTTCAAACAAAATACGGTTTCTACGACCTCGAGATCTCTACAGCTTCTTCACTCAAAGTTCTCGAAGAAGCTGGAGCATCGCTGCTTGACTATGAGGCCCAGTATAAAAGCCTCAGTTCCTACCGTAGCGCGAATGATCCCCAGCTCATCCGTCTAGCACAACAGATCGATCAACAAAAATCATTCATAAAATCCCTCAAACAAGGTGGAAATGGACTTAGTTCTCTCAATGTACCTATCGACGATCTTCCAATGGTTGTGTCTGAATACCTCATCTTAAAGGGTGAGCTAACCATACAACAGAGTATCTACGCATCGTTAAGACAGCAATATGAATCTACACAAATAGAAGAGATATCAGGTTCAAAGATATTTAGCGTTCTAGAGAAAGCGGAAGTACCCAACCTCAAATCCGGACCGCGACGCTCACTTATCATAGTGTTGACTACCATGGCCTGTTTTTTTCTCTCAATCATTTTCGCCTTTATCAAAGAATACATTGGTCGAGTCTCGGCTGATCCTGAAGAGGCGGTAAAACTCACTGAGATTAAGAAACTAGCCTTTTCTTGGGGAAAGCGTAGGCGCTGATGAAGTACTACGCCCTCCAGGTACAGACCTCAGGCGAAGCCGATTTCCTTAAGAGGGTCTCAAAGCTGGTAAAAGACGAAGATTATCATTTTTTTTATCCCAAACGAGCCCTTGATACCCGCCGCAAGGGGCGAAAAAGCGTCGCCAAGGTACCGGTATTTTCCGGTTACGTCTTTTTAGCCTGCCAGGAAGACCCCAGCCCCATCTGTTATATCGTCAAAAAAACTCCAGGGTTTTATCGTTTTCTCCCGGATAATAATACCATCAAACCCCTCGTCGATAGGGATCTGAGCCTCCTTAAGAAGTTTATGTCCTTTGGGGAAATGGCCGATAAATCGAAGGTAAGCTTCGATATCAATGACAGGATCGTCGTGCACTCCGGCCCCCTTACGGGCTATGAGGCAAGCATTGTCAAGGTTGACCGCAGGAAACAGCGCGTAAAACTGCGCCTTAACTTCTGTGAAAACCCGATGCTTATCGATCTTGGCTATGAGCTCATTGAGAAGCTTCCGATAGGAGCGGCCAAGGATGGACGAGACAAACCGGAGCAGGATTTACATAATCGGGGCGGGCTTTGCCGGGACGACGCTAGCCAGGGAGATAAGCCGTAAGGGTATCTGGGGCACTGTCGTAGCTTTTCTGGATGACGACCAGGCAAAAATAGGCGCGCTGATTGACTCTATTCCCGTTCTTGGCCCCATTCGCGACGCATTGCTGCTTCTAAAAAAGACCCCAGCCGACCAGGCTATCATCGCCATACCCTCAGCGGGGCGCGCCTATATAGGAGAGCTGTACCGCCTCCTCAAACAGGCCGGCTTCCAACGCATCCGCATTCTACCCTCAGTGGCGCAGATCACCGAGGGATCAGCCCACATGATTCAAACCCGGGAAATAGACCCACAGGACCTCTTGGGGCGGGACCCCGTGCGTATAGGACTGAAAGAAAGCCTGGCCTACCTACGAGGCAAGCGAGTCCTTGTCACCGGCGCCGGGGGGTCCATCGGCTCTGAAATTTGCCGTCAGTTGCTTTCCGGCGGCGCACAACGCCTCTATCTCTTCGGACATGGCGAGAATTCGATCTACCAAATAGACCGAGAACTCCGCTTATTGCAAGAGGAAGGGGTGGGAGAACGCGCCACTATCGTTCCGATTATCGGAGAGCTGAAGGACAGGGAGTACATGTCCTTTATCATGAAACGCCTCAAGGCAGACGTGGTATTCCATTGCGCCGCCTATAAGCACGTGCCGCTGATGGAGGAAAACCCGGTAGCCGTCATTGAGAACAACGTCTTTGGCACTAAAAACCTCATAGACGCCTGCGCGGATGCCGCTGTCAAGCGCTTTGTGCTTATTTCCACCGATAAGGCCGTTGAGCCCAGTTCCGTCTACGGCGCCTCCAAGTACCTTTCAGAATTACTCGTGCTGGAAAAGGCCAAGGAAAGCCCTGGGAAATTCATGGTTGTCAGATTCGGCAACGTTTTGGGCTCTCGGGGATCGATTATGCCCCTCTTCCAACGCCAGATAGAAAAGGGCGGGCCGGTTACCATCACCCATCCTGAAACGACCCGTTATTTCATGACCATCCCCGAGGCCTGTTCCCTCGTGCTCAAGGCCGGTGGGGTTGGTTCAGGCGGCCAACGTTATCTCTTGGATATGGGCGAGCCCGTTAAAATCAAGGACATTGCCGAACAGATGATTCGCTTTAACGGCTATGAGGTAGGCAAGGATATAGAACTTAAGGAGATTGGCTTACGCCGCGGCGAACGTATGCATGAACGGCTCTACTCCGAGACTGAAGTGCCACGGCCGAGCCCATACCCTGGCATCATGTCCCTTGAAGAAACCGCTGAGAAAGGTTTTACTATAGCCGAGATTCTCGCCATACTAGCGCCGGTTTGCTTCCTAGACACTCAGCGACCGGATGCCTATAGAAACCGCAGATTGCTACGCGCCAACCTGCGGCGCTGTTTGCCGAGCGTGATGGAAATGGAAAAGGAAAACGCTTTTTGAGCCAAAACCTAGATGATTTCATAGCCTTTGCCCGCCCCTCCATCGGGCCTGAAGAAGAGGCGGCGGTTTTAGCCGTACTTCGCTCAGGCTGGCTGACCACTGGGCCGGTTACCCTAGCCTTTGAGCGGGAATTCGCGGCCTACGTGGGAAGTCCCCACGCCCTTGCCGTCAATTCAGCTACGTCCGGGCTTCATTTGGCAATGGAAGCCCTAGGCATAGGGGCGGGTGATAGCATAGTGACCAGCCCCTACACCTTCACCGCCACCGCAGAAACGGCTCGCTACCTGGGGGCTGAAGTTCTCTTTGCCGATATCAAGGAAGATTCCTATAATATCGATCCGGAAAAGGTTGAAGGCATCCTTAAAAGCAATTCCAAGGTTAAGGCCATCGTAGCCGTCCACGTAGGCGGTATGCCCTGCGACATGGATGCCTTGAAGGGCCTAGCTAAAAAATACTCGGTGCGCCTTATTGAAGACGCTGCCCATGCCTTCCCGGTAAACACAGCCCAAGGCATGCTTGGCTGCCAATCTGACATTGGGGTCTACTCCTTTTACGCTACCAAGACGATAACCACCGGCGAAGGGGGCATGATCGTAACCGCGAACCCTGACTGGGCCCAGCGCATGCGGACTATGCGCTTACACGGCATAGACAGGGAGGCTTGGGACCGCTACACATCAAAAAAGGCCTCTTGGGAATACGCGGTAGTCGCCCCCGGCTACAAATACAACCTACCTGATATCGCCAGCGCCATTGGCCGTGAGCAACTAAAGAAAGCGGAGACCTTCCGCCAGCTCAGGCAAGGGATAGCGGAGCAGTACAACGCGGCATTTGGCGGTATAGAAACCTTGCTTTGCCCACCGAGCTGCCTTCATCACGCCTGGCACCTGTATAGCTTAAGGATAGTGCCGGAACTCATGGATAGAGGTCGGAATGAATTCGCTCAAGCCCTCCAAGACGCGGGTATCGGCGTTTCCGTTCACTTTATCCCCCTGCATATCATGCCCTATTGGGCTCAACGTTACCGGCTTTCCCCGCAAGATTTCCCACAGGCCCTCAAACGCTTCCAAGAGAGCATCTCATTACCCATTTGGCAGGGAATGACCGATATTCAAGTGGCGCGAGTGATTAAAACCGTCCTAGCCAGCGCCGGGGCCTTTGGAAAAGCGAAGAGCAGATGAAGCGCGTCAAGCACCAGGCCAATTTTATCCAAGATTTTAAAACCCAGGATATCGTTCATGTAAGGTGCCTACGCTCTAAAATAGCCAAGGGCGCTGTTAAATCCATTCAAGCCCCGGCCTTGCCGCGGGACTACCACCTCATAAGGCCAAGCGATATTCCCGGTCGCGGCTATATGAGCGTTTTTGAGACTCAGATACCCATTCTCGCTTCAAACGACATAAGCTATCCCGGGGAAGTCATAGCCCTCCTCTGCGGCCCGGACCCTGCC
>JBGSOB010000130.1:0-23742 GCA_041739325.1 Treponematales bacterium | reverse complement strand
TCATAGAGGGCTTTTTTTTCAACTAAATCTTTCATCGCGGTCGATTCGGATAGAATTTCAGCTATGAAGTCTGGAATACCGCGGACGCCTTCCTCTACAAGTTTTTTAGGATCGCAGACGACGAAAACATCCGGCTGTACGACAGAATCGCCGGCAGGATCGTCTGAGTCAGAGAGGAAAACATCCGTTGGCGCAATATAGGCTTCGCAGGATTTCCCCTCTAAAAATTGGCATAACTGATGAAAAAGCTGCCCAGTCAGGCGTTGGTGTATGCGTTTGGGGGCGGGGCTCATATTGTAGGCAAGACCATCTATAAGCTCCCAGCGTTCAGAATCAGGCCAGGCGCGCCACTGGCTTAGGCTGAATCTCCCATCTGTTTTTAGAGCCAGAGATCCCTCTGTCTTGTCTACATTCATACATCTCCCCCTTGTTCATTATAGCTTTCGAGAAGGACCAGGTCAACGAAGAGGCCTACCCGATTAAGCTCCATTCAAAGCAAGCACATGCAGATAAAAAAAGCCGTCCCTGGGCTTCCCCGGGGACGGCTTTATGCTACTAGCCCAGAAGGGCTAGAACCTTACTTGAGCTTGAGCTGAAGGAAGGGCTCGATAACGATATCCTTGCCCGCTTCTACCATAATCATCATTTCCGCGCTCATACCAAAGATTGAAACCTTAACCGTATGCTGACCGGGGCTTAGGTCAGACTTTGCGTTTACCTTCACGGCCTTTCCATCGATAAAAACATCGGCTGTGCCAAGGCGGTTCCCCTTGGAATCTTTAAAGTCAGGCAAATTCACAGTAACCCCACCGGTAATAGGTTGGAGGTTGACGTTAAGGGTCATTGCCTGACTGACGCTCACCGTCTGGGCGTAGGTCATGTAGCCGGGGGCTTGGACCTGAACCTGATGATTGCCCGGGGTCACTTGCACCATGTTGCCGGCCACTGCCTGGCCGTCCACGAAGAAGGAATAACCGGATACGTTAACAACTACGGTAAGGGCAAAGAGCTGCTGCTGGAGGCTCACGTTAAGGGTCATGGACTGGCTTACGTTTACCTGGCTCTCAAAGGGAAGGTAGCCGGGAGCTTGTACCTTGACCGAGTGATTTCCGCCTGTTACCTGGGTAGTGTTTCCCTTAATCTCCTTACCGTCAACAAAGAGGGAGAAGCTACTCACGTTGACCGCCACCGTAAGGCTGAAAAGCTCTTGTTGGAGGCTCACGTTGAGGGTCATGGACTGGCTCACGTTCACCTGGGTTTCAAAGGGGAGATAGCCGGGGGCCTGAACCTTCACATTGTGGTTTCCAGGGCTCACCTGGGTACTATTTCCCTTGATAGCCACATTGTCCACAAAGAGGGAAAAGCTGGCTACGTTGACGGCCACCGTGAGGCTGACCATCATGGGCTGGAGATTAACGCTTAAGGACATATTCCCCGTAACGTTGATCTTCTGGGAAAAATCCACATAGCCGGGGGCGCTTACCCTGACTTCATGGGAACCGAGTCCAACCTTGGCGACATTGCCGCCCACGGCCTTCCCGTCCATAAAGTAGGAAAAACCGGAGACGTTTACCTGGACGGCCACGTCAAAAGTCTGTACCCCACCACCCTTTTTGCCACCGGAAGTCGATGTCTGACCGAAGGCAAGACCGACTAAGGAAAAAAGCATAAGGGAAATTGCCAGCATTCGTTTCATAGTTCCACCTTCGTACCAAGATATAATAGAGGGTTCAAGACCCCCTCAAGTAAAAAGCCGGTCCGCCTAAGCGAACCGGCCCTGCACAAGCGGCGACAAGTCGCCGCTTTGCCTAGCTACAACAATAACAATCGGGGCGGCTTGGGGTTACTTGGAACCCGAAACCACGAAGGCGCCGTTGGCGTCAAGGGACTTGATGCCGGTAGCGTCAGTTCCGGGATCGCTTGAGAGGCGGTAATCTGGCACAAAGACCATGTAGTAAGCGCCGAAGTCTTCAGAATAGAAGAGAAGGGTTCGGAAAACTGAGGCGGTCGTCTGGGGCATATTGGTGGGAGGGGTAAAAATACCCTTAATATTCTGGCCCTGGGTAATCACAACCCTTACGCCCTGATTATCAAGACTGGTATTTGAAGAGAAGGCATCCATATAATATACCGCGGTGCCCATGTAGTAATAATTAGCGGCAGCAAGTACGCCCCCAACAACAGGGGTAGAGGAATTAACCGCAACGGGCGTTCCAGTGGCTAAGCCAGTATTCGCGCCAATCATAGTCATAGTTTCTGGCCCAAAACCGTTACGATCATCAACGTCAAGATTGGCAAACAATTTAGACTGGGTGGCGGTGTTGGCCGTGCCTGTGTCTCCGTCTTTATCGTCCCAGTAGACCTTGTTCCTTGCGCCATCTGTACTAACATCGTAATAAACGTCATCAATACTCGCCAATGTCTTTCCGACGCCGCTGGTATTAAAGGTAGCGGGATAGGAAAGATAGGCGTCAACATCAGTGGCGTCCCTTTCCCATATAAGGAATACGGATACAGCGTTCGGATCAGCCTCACCGTCTTTGTCGGGGGCTCCTACTGCTACTCCTAAAATGCGGGGAATGCTTGTGGACCAACCGGCTACGCTGGCGCGGACGGGAATAAAGACGTAGCCATCCTTGGCTGCGGTTACGTCATAGAGGCCCTCTGCGAGCTCAGGCCCGGTGAATGTGCCATCAGTACCGGACGTGGCATTAACGGCATCTTGCTTTGCATCTTCTCCCACATTGACAGGGGTAAAGGTAACGACGACTTCAGCGATACCTGTATTGGTACGTGCGTCTACGACATTTCCCGTAGGGGTTGTGGTGAGAAAGAGTATCTCACAGGCCCCTAGGATCAACGCCAGGGCGGCCAATGCGATCACTAGGCCAATAATCTTCCTTTTCATGTGTTCCTCCAAAAGTGATATGTGATTGGAAACGGATTTCTCCCAGTTCCAAGCTGCCTTTAATATAATGCACAGCCAAGAAAAATCCACAGCTCTGCGCATATTCTTATTTTTTCTTTTTATTGAAAGGATATACAATTCCGGCAAAATCGTCTGACTCAACATGGGAGCCCGGCACGGCTATAACACGGGCCGCGACTTCGTTGCCGAGGGCTAGGCAGGGAAGGGGCTCCTCACCGCGGGAGAGGGCACAGAGGTAGCCGGCGGCAAAGGCGTCACCGGCGGCAGTGGGCTCAACCATTTCTTGGTTGTCAGCCGGGCAGGCAAAACTTCGCTCTCCGCAGAGCCAAACCGCCCCGGCCGCACCGCGCTTAATGACAAAGTGACAGGATTCAGGCCTAAAGAACTCGACCGCTTCCTTCATAGACATATCGGCGAGGGCTTCAAACTCCTCTTCATTGCAAAAGACGATGTCGGCATAGCGGGCGCAGATTTCCAGGGCTAAGTCACGGGACTGCCTTACCATGCGCCACGAGCCAAGGTCAAAGGCTATCTTTTTTCCGGCCAAGAGGGCGCGATTCAGGGCTGAAAGGAGAAGACCCTCACGCCCCAAAAGAAAACCCTCGGCGTAGACCCAATCCGCCCAGTCTATTAGGGAATCGGGGATATCCCGGCCTTCAAGGGCAAGTGAGGCCCCAGGACTGACGGCAAGGGAGGAAAGGCCGGAGCGGGTGCGCAAGATGACGCTAAAGCCGGTTTTTTCCTGGGCAAGCTTGAGCTGGGTGCGAACCCCGGCGGAGCTTAGGCCTTCGCGGAAGATGTCGCCAAAGCGGTCATTTCCCACCGAACCGCAAAATGCGGTTTCCAAACCCAAGTGCGAGGCTACCTTCATGGTGTTGGCCGCCCCACCCCCGGAGACAAAGGTAGGTTCGGGAAGATTTATGAGGATGGGTTCCAATACTTCGGCCTCAACATGGGCCACGGAGGAGGGATGAATCCCGACAGAGGCGGGGAATTCATCTTCTACCATAGAAACGATGTCTAGGAGGGCGTTGCCTATCCCAAGAATGCGCATGCCTTGAGTATAGGCTCAGGCGGCGCGGGAAGCAAATAAAAAAACCAGCTCAGGCACTCCGGCTTGAGCTGGCTCAAATTAAAACAGGGAATCTAGTGAGGCTCTAGTTAGATCCGCGCTTTTGGTACCAAGCAATATCCTCGGCGTCTATCCTGGCGGCATCGGCGCTAAAGAGTTGAGGCTTGAAGGCGAGGGCCTCTAGGAGAACCCAGCGGCGCTTGGCTAGCCAATCGGGCCCAGCCTTGACGTAGGCAGCGTAGGCGCGGAGGTAGGCTTCTCCGATTAAGAGCTTTTCTACGGCGCTATAGGCGCCAACGTTGAAGGGAAGCTTGTAGATCTTGAATTCCTGCTGTTTTTCGATCACTTCCGGGTTAGGGATTGAATCTTGGTTGGTAAACCAAATGATGGGCCAGAGGCGGTAATCCTTAAAAACCGCCTCGCTGATCTCCCGCAGGGAATCACCGTTAACGACAACATAGTCCTTGATGACCTCTGTCTTGAGGGTTTCTAGGTCGGCGCTAGGAACCTCTACGCTAGCCGCGGCGTCCGCAACAGCGGAAATGTCAGGGCTTACGGCGGGAGCCTTCTTACCGCCCCCGGCGGCGCTCTGCGCCCCAAGAAGTCCTGCGACAAAAAAGAGAATGAGGCACAGATGGAAAAATTTCTTCATAATTGCTCCTTTAGGTGAATATCTTTCTTAATCCTAGTAAAGACGAGGTCAGAAAACAAGGGCAAGAAAAAAATAGTCTCAAAACCTTATTATTCTGACCAGGGTAGCCCCTTCGCGGCTTATCGCTCACTACGATGGACACCCTTGCCAGTTGCTCATAATTCCCACTGTTGGGCTCATAGCTGACTTGCAGCTCTGGGCTGTGTTCCCTATAAAGCGCAAAAAAAAGCGCCCGGATTCCTCCGGGCGCCGCGCATCTATAAAAAAACGCGTCACTTACCGAAGAAATCGTCCCCGCCTGAGTCCTTGGCGTCGCCAAAGAATTCGCCAGTGCTCGCATCCTCGCTTGCCGAGCCGGGCCTCCCCGTGCCGCCGGAGGGGTTGCGCAGAGCGTGAAGGGCAAGGGCGTAGCGGAACTCCCCTACCTTGCGCGCCAAGTCTTCCTTGTCCCTGTCATAGATGGCAAAGAATGCCTTGGCCGACATCGGCGTTCCCTTGTCATCTAAAAGGGGAACCTTCTTGGAATCGGCAATGATGAAGTCGGCGTAGGAGGTATTCTCCAGGGCAACCTTGATCTCCTCCAAGCGGTAGGCGTAGCGCTCGAACATCACCAGTTCCTTGCGGATGGCGGTCAGCGGGCCGTCCACTTCCTTGAGCTCCTTGAGGGTGTTCGGGTCCCTCGCCAAAACGCGGAATCCGGGGGTGGCGTCTTCCTTCTTCCACTTGGCAAAGGCCGCGCTTTTTGCCAGTTGGGCATAAGCGGCTTCAAAGGCCGGTTTCTTTTTAAGGTAAAAACCGGCAAACTGATTGATGGACTTAGAGGGGTTGGAAAGCAGAACGCCCATTTCCTCGGCATACCAATTATCGCGGAATTGCTCCAGGCTGGACACGGTAACCGGTAGGCTCTTAAAACGGTCCCCAGCACGGCGCTCAGCCGCCTGTCCGTCCTTGGCGTTCGGGCCTACGGCCGCCTCGTCACCATCCATGCCTAAAAGCCCCACTTCACCCTCGTCGCAAGTTACCAGGACATTGCCGGAGGAAGGGGCAATAACGCTAAACTCCGTGCCGCGCACGCCGCAAACGGCGGAATCCGTCTTTACCTGGGCAGAGGGGGAACCGGTAAGTTTGGCTACCTTCATGCCCACCTGGCCGGCCATAAGGTCCAGGGTGGTGGAGGGCTGACCCTTGACGTCCGCCAATTTAAAGTAGAAGGCCGTATTGGCCGCCACGTTGATGGTGCCGGCAAAACCCGTGTTTTTCATGGGTTTTATCTCTACCTTGCTCTTATCCTGTGTCTTAATGAGGTCGTTGTTGTAGATCTTCATGCCTAGATCCAGCTTTACAACCTTACCGTTATGGGTGAGCGTTCCCTTGCCGCTCATATTGCTAATCTCCGCGCAGGGTTGTTCCGCCACGGTATCGGATGCCGTAAACAGGACGGCCGCCCCCGCTATAAAGAGAAAAATTAAGCCTAGAATGGCGCCTTTCTTCATCATAAATCCTCCGTTTGGACTTAAGTATAACACGCGCCGGAACAGAATTCGAGGAAAAATCCGAAAGAGAAGGGAAGGGTCAAAAAATTCATATAGGCCAACCCTTCCCTTCTCTCTCGGCTCTCTCATCCCATCCCCCTCTTTTTTGCCTTTTTTGGCTTGACGGGAGGGCCGGGGGCTGTCAGGCTTAATCCATGTATAGCTGTAAAGACGGTTGGATTATAGACGAGGCGGGGCGCAGGCTCATCCTGCGCGGGGTCAATTTGGGGGGCTCCTCAAAAATGCCCTTAAAGCCCAACGGGGCAAGCTACCTCAAAGAAGGCTTTTACGACTATAAGGATGTTTCCTTCGTGGGCCGCCCCTTTCCCTTAGCCCAGGCGGATGAGCACTTTGAGCGCCTCTCATCCTGGGGCCTGCGCTTTCTGCGCTTTATCGTCACCTGGGAGGCGGTGGAACACGCAGGCCCGGGCATCTACGACCAAGACTACCTAAATTACCTGCGGCAGATCATAGAAAAGGCTGGGCACTACGGCATCGGCATCTATATAGACCCCCACCAAGACGTCTGGAGCCGCTGGACGGGTGGAGACGGGGCACCGGCCTGGACCCTGGAACTCTTGGGCTTTGAGCTAAAAAATCTCCACGCCTCGGGGGCGGCCATCGTCCATCAGGAGTCGGAGCCCTACCCGCGCATGGTCTGGGCTACCAACTATAACCGCCTTGCCTGCGCCAGCCTCTTCAGTCTCTTTTACGGCGGAAACCGCTTTGCCCCCGGCATACTCATGGAGGGAGAGCCGGTCCAAGACTTCCTCCAATCGTCCTTTACCCAGGCCATGGTCAAGGTTGCCCACGCCCTCGCCGGTTTGGAAAACGTAGTCGGTTTCGGTTCCATGAACGAGCCCACCCTGGGCTTTATCGGCTGTAGCGACATCTCAAAGCTTGAGCGCGCCATGATGCGCCGCGGCCCCATGCCCAGCCCCTATCAGGCAATGCTCGCAGGCTCAGGCTACAGCCAGAGGGTGGATAACTGGCACTTAGGGATAAGCGGCAACTACAGACTTGGCAAAGCTCATCTCAACCCCAGCCGGCTGAGCGCCTGGCAAGAAGGCAAGGAATGCATCTGGAAGCGCCTGGGCGTTTGGGACGATGCGGGCGGCAAGCCGCGGCTCCTGCGCCCGGATTATTTTTCTGCCCCAGGGAATCTGGGAGACGCCTTCCTCAAGCCCTTTATGCTCTCCTTCCTCAAGGAAATCCGGGCGGTGGAAAAAAAGCATCTCTTCTTTATAGAGGGGGTACCCAACGCAGACCATCCCAGCTGGGGCCTCACAGACCCGCCCAACGCCGTCAACGCCTCCCATTGGTACGACGGCCTCTCCCTGGTGACAAAGCGCTACCAGGAATTCATCAACGCGGACAACCGCACCTTCAAGCCCGGCTTTGGCCCGGCCGGTGTGCGGCGGGTCTTCCGCAACGCGGTAAGCTATTGGAAAAACCATGTGGGCGGGGCCATGGGCGGCATACCTACCCTCATTGGGGAGTTCGGCCTCCAATTCGACATCAACGGCGGCAGAGCCTACCTTGACGGCAACTTCTCCGTACACGAGCGCGCCCTAGACGCCTACTACCAAGCCATGGACGCAAACCTCCTCTCCGCCACTCTCTGGAACTACACGGCCGACAACCTAAACCAGGGGGGCGACCACTGGAACGATGAAGACCTCTCCATCTACTCCCGCGACCAAGGCGGGGCTCGGGCCCTCAAGGGCTTTTGCCGCCCCTACCCCCTCAAGACTGCCGGTAGCCCCTTGCGGCTTTCCTTTATTCCCCGAGGGGCTCGCTTCGAGTTTTCCTACCTTGCGGACCCGGAAATAACAGAGCCTTCGGAAATCTACATTCCGCCCTGCCATTATCCGCAGGGTCAAGACATAAGGATTGAGGGGCCGGAGGGCTCTCGCGCCGAGTTCGACGCAAAAAATTGCATCATGCGCATCTACCATCCTAAGGCCTACGCAGGGGTCATCGGCATCCGCATTTTTCCTGTCAAAAGCAAAAAGGAGAGAGGATGAAAAAGCTCATCATAATTGCACTTCCCTTCCTCATAATCGCCCTTTCCTGCGCCCACGCGCCCAAGCTGGCGCCAAGCCCCGCCCCCACCCCTGAGCCTAAGCCCCAGGCAAAGGCCTACTTCAGCAAGCAAGACATCATAGATAAATTCAACGAGGAGACAGGCTTTGCCTTTTTAGAGGAAGCGCAAACGGTTGACTTTTCCCAGAGCGAGCTTTCAGGCGGGGGGAGCGTAAAAAAATTCTCCCTCTTCCTCTCGGAAGACGACATCTACTCCATCCTCGCCCAGAAGCCGCCCTTTTCATCCGAGTGGACAAAGAGCGAGATCTACCGCGACTACCAAGACGAGTGGCTCAATCTGCAAAAACTCCAGCTTGAGCGCTACCCCAAAAGCTACGCGGACATCGTTTCCAAGTCAAAGCCCTTGGCGGAAAAGGGCTTTATCAGCCTTACCGGGAGCCTGAACAAGAGTGGCGGAAAGCTCAAGATGATGTGCGTCAACATCGACTACAACAGCATCGTCTTCTACATCATCCAAGCCCCGCGCTAGGCTCCCGCACCGCCCTGCTTTATGAGGGCCGCGTAGGTCTTTTCATCCAAGGGGTAGAACTGGATGGCGATGAGGGCCCCCAGGTAAACGATTGCCGGTATCGGCCCTATCAAAAGACGGATGGCATGGAGGGCGGAGGGGAGCTGGGCTGCCTCAGCCGCGTAACGCCCCAAGGAGAGGACCCCGCCGGAAATGAGTATGGCCAGGGACGTGCCTATCTTGGAGAAGAAGGTCCACATCCCGTAAAAGGCGCCCTCCCTGCGTTGGCCGCTCTTGATGGCGTCGAACTCAACCGTGTCCGGCAGCATGGACCAGGGGGATGCGTAGCCAAAGCCCAGGCCTATCCCGGCAAAGCCCATCAGGCCCAAGAAGAATACCTTGCCCAGAATATGACCCAGAAAATAGATGAGGAGGCAAGTGGCAATGATGATAATAAAGCTCAGCTGATAGACGCGCTTCTTGCCTATGCGCTTTGAAAGCAAAACGGACAGGGGTATGAAGGCCATCGCCACCACTAAGAGTATGAGCATAGCCAGGGTCGTGGCGCCCTCGTCGCGGTAGAGATACTTAAAGTAGTAGACGAGGATGCCCTGCACGAAGTTGATGGCGGTGATGTTCAGGGTCCAGCCGCACAGGAGTATGAGGTAGGGCTTGTTCTTAAAGACGCTCAGGTAGCTGGCAAAAAAACCGGCCTGCGGGCGCTCACGATCCGCGTGCCCCGGTTCGCGCACGGAGAGAAAGGTGATGAGGGCGGTTATTCCCATGAGGGCTCCCAGGATGGCGCCCATGGCAGAAAAGCCCAGGCTTTTTGTAGGGAAGGCGCTGACGATGGGCAGGACGGCCCCCGCCCCCAGGATAGTGCCGATGACGGCAAAGGAAAAGCGAAAGCCGTTTAGGCTGCTGCGCTCGTGGTAGTCGCGTGTCAGCTCCGGGGTGAGGGATGAATAGGGAATATTGACGATGGTGTAAGCCGTATTAAGAAGGCAGAGGGTTAAGGAAACCCAGACTGCCTTAGCGCCTTGACTAGATATGAAGGCCGGGTTGGTGAAGAAGAGCCACATTGTAATAAAGAGGGGCAGGGCGCCAAAAAGAAGGTAGGGGCGCCGCCTTCCCCAGGGAGAACGGGTGCGGTCCGATATGTAGCCCATAAGGGGGTCGCTTATCCCGTCCCAGACCCTGCCCACCATGACGGCAAGGCCGGCAAGGGCGGCGGAGAGACCCACCGTATCGGTTAAAAAGTTGAGGGTCCAAAAACCCATGGCGGTAAAAAAAATATTCCCGCCTAGGTCGCACACGCCAAAACCGAGCTTTGCCTTAAGACTCAGTCGCTCTCCATGGCCCTGGCCATCCGACATCTTAATCATTCCTTCCATCGCAAGACCCCCATTGCCACAGTATACAACGGTTTTCCGTAAAGAGGTTGGCCATCTCCAAACCCTTGTGCTACACTCAGGGCCCGGAGGACAGGATGAAAGATGGAAGGATGATTTTGGGATTACGGCTCACGGCCCTGGCAAGCTTGGCCCTCACGGCCCTGACGGGCACGGCTATCTACCTGCTTTTTGAAAAGCACAATCCCCTAGGCCAGTTGCGCTACTACACCCTCCAGAGCAATATCTTAGTCGCGGCGGCGGCTATCGCGGAGATTGTCCTCCTCTTGCGCTCCAAGCCCCTTGGCCGCGGCTTCGGCGGCCTACGCATAGCGGCTGTCATCGCCATCATG
The DNA here is from genome assembly GCA_041739325.1 of Treponematales bacterium. GTDB lineage: Bacteria > Spirochaetota > Spirochaetia > Treponematales > JBGSOB01 > JBGSOB01. The sequence goes on along the minus strand of JBGSOB010000130.1, from coordinate 13,259 downwards.
GTCACCGGTATCATTTACTCCATCTTTTTAGCAGGCGCTGCCGTCCGCACCCCGGCGCAAGTAGTGGCCAACATCCTCTGCCACTACGCCAGCCCCATCCTTGCCCCCATAGTCTGGCTTGCCTTTGCGGAAAAGGGCGTCTTGAGTCTTAAACAGGCGCCGCTCTGGCTTGCCTTCCCCTTGGCCTACGTAGTCTATGCCCTTGTCCAGGGATGGCTCACCGGCTTCTACCCCTATTGGTTCTTAAACCCCATTCAAGCGCGGCCCCAGGGCATCGGCTCCATCTGGGGGGTCCTTGGCTTTGTCGGTATCGTCTCCGCCGCCTTCGTCCTCATCGGGGCTCTCCTAGTCGGCGTAGACCGCATCCTCAAGAAAAAACCAAAAGCGGCATCTGAAAGCTTGGCTGCCTAAGCGCCGGATAATTCCAGCAACTTGCGACGGTAGGCATCGTAGATCCTCGAGCTTAACGCAACGCCTACCATCCGCCCCGCCGCCATCACCGGCAATTCCTCATCGCTCGTCTTACGCAGTATTTCCATTGCCTCCGCCATGGAAGCCCCGGCATCGATCCTGGCTTCAGGCATGCGAAGGATGTCGGCGACGATGAGGACGGCGTTGAGTTCCTGCGAAACCAACAAGGGCCGCAGATCTTGGACGCTCACGCAGCCTAAAAACGCGCCCCTCGCGTCTTCCACCGGAAAGAGTTGACGGCAGGAACAGCTTGCCAAGCCGGAGAGTTCGGATACGGGCATTGACGGACGCAAAGCTGGCGGAGCGGGTTCGATAAAATCGCTGAAATTCAAGAGGGTAAGTGCCGCTTTGTCGCGGTCGTGGGTGATCAGGTGGCCAGAACGCCCCGGGCTCCGCGAATAGAGGGAGTAGGGTTCGAAACCTTTTGTGAGGACGAAGGATACCGATGACACGAGGATGAGGGGAAGGAGGAGTTGATAGCCTCCGGTGAGCTCGGCTATAAGAAAGACGGCCGTGAGTGGTGCGTGCATCGTCCCGGAGAGGGAACCGGCCATGCCCGCTAGGGCGAAGTTCATCTCCGGCAGCGCTGCCAAGCCGCTTAAGTTTACGAGCTTTGCAAAAGCATAGCCGGATACGCAGCCGGAAAAGAGGGTCGGCGCAAAAACCCCGCCCACCCCGCCTGAACCGGTAGTGAGGGCGGTAGCCAAGGGCTTGAGAAAGACAAGCAAGAGAAGAAAGAGGGTGAGCCCCAAATCGCGGGTCACTAAGGGCGCAAAGGAAAGGCCCTGAAAAAGATCTCCCGGTTTATTGACGAGCATGGAGTGCATCGCCTGGTAGCCCTCGCCGAAGAGGGGCGGGAAAAAGAGAATGAGAATTCCCAGCAAGAACCCGCCGAGCAAAACGCGCAGGGCGGGGTGCCGCAGACGCTTCATCGCCCCCTCCACGATGCGCAGGCAGCGCATGAAATAGATGGAGAGAAAGGCGCTTAAAATACCAAGCAGGCCGAAGAGGGGCAGGTGCTTGGGCTCGAAGGCGGAGGAAAGGGCAAAGTGGAATTCCACTTGGTAGCCGGAAAAAAGTATGGAGAAGAGGCAGGCGGTCGAGGATGATATGAGCAGCGGAATGATATAGGCCGCCGAGACGTCAAGGGCGAGGATCTCCAAGCAGAACATCATCCCGGCAATGGGGGCTTTAAAGATTGCCGAAACGGCACCCGCCGCACCACAACCTAAAAAAAGAACCCGCAGGCGGTAATCATCCTTATAGAGAGCGGCCATGTTTTCGCCTATGGCCGCTCCGCTTGAAAAGATGGGCCCTTCCATGCCTACGGAGCCGCCAAACCCGGCGGTAAGGGTGCAACCCACCAGAGAGGCGACCATCATCCGCGCCTTGGGTTTTGCCTTGGGATTTGCAAGCGATTCAAGCACCCGGCTTACCCCGTGGCCGATATCCTCCTTGATGACATAGCGCACCCAGAGCAGGGTCAGGGATATGCCAAGGATGGGCAAAAGGGCAAGAATCCAGGGCAGGCCGCTGACGCGCTGGATAATGCGGGACAAGGAATCCACGGCATGGACGCTTGACTTGAGGCCGATGGCGGCGGCGGCGGAAATAAGGCCGATGCAGATGGCGAGGATATAGCTAAGGTAGCTTTGCCCTATGCGGGACTCTAGCCGGCGAAGTAGCTCTCGGATTTTCAAAAACCCATCCCCGCCAACTCCGCCGCCAACTCAAGATAAAAAGCCGGAGCGTCGAAGCTGTTCGCCTCCGGAAAGATGATAAAGCCGTGCACGTCCGAGTGGGAAATCAACTGGCCACGTTCCTCCCCGATCACGCCGCGGAACCTGCCCCAGCGCGCTGAGTCTACCGTGACAAAGCCGTCGTTGGGCCCAGCCCTCTCATTGAGGAGTTTGTTGACAAAGACATAGGGCAGGGCACCGTAATTTTCGTCGATGATGGATGTCCAGCTCTGGTAGTAAACGCCCTCCTTGTCCGGGTTTGCTTGATTAAAACTTGCCATTGCGGAAGGGCAGAGTTGCTTTGTGGCCCAGTGGATATTGGGGTTGGAGTCCCGTAAAAAGAGGAGGGAAATGAGGTCCACCACCTGGGCGCTGAATTGGTTGAGGATGGGCGCCTCGTCAAGGAAAAATTCAGCCATGACGGAGCCGCGATGCGGGGTGTTGATAGTGCTCAGGCTGGCTACCCGGGAGGCCATGCCTAGGCTTGATATCGCATAACGCGCCTCAAGCCCGCCCTTTGAGTGGGCGACAATGTTCACCTTCTCCGAGCTAGCCTGGGATCGTATCTGCTCTACCCGCGAAAACAAGGAAGCCGCGTTATCCTCGATGGAAGCCCAGGCGTCATGGTTTGCCAGGTGGACATCATAGCCGGCTGCGCGCAGGGCGTCGGGGACCCGCCCCCAGTAGGGTATGGGGTTGTCGTCACGTAGAGATATGCCGTGCACTAGTACGATGGGATAACGCGTTAAGTCCCCGGTAACGGCTTGCTTCTTTTGCTCCTGGCGTTTCTCGGCCCCGGAGGCGCAGGAAGAAAAAAAGATAAGGCTAGCGATAATCAGAACAGGAATCATTTTTAGAATTTTCATATTGATACTCCCTGCCTCAACCCTATCGCCCTAAACCCGATTTTTCAAGGTCGCGGGCCACTCATTCAGGCTCCTCATCATCGCCAAGTTCCTGGCGGCCGGGGTTTTGCGCGCGTGAACGGGGTCGGTCTGGAATATGGATGATGTCGCGCGGCTTTGAGCCCTGGGCCGGGCCTACGATGCCGCGCTCCTCCATAAGCTCCACCAGGCGGGCGGCCCGGTTGTAGCCTATCTTGAGTTTGCGTTGGATATAGGAAGCGCTCGCCTTGCCGGCTTGTAGCACGATCTCCAGCGCGGAGTCCATCAGGGGGTCGTCGCCAGAGTCGGAGAAAAGCGATAGCTCTCCGGATTCGTCCTCATCGTCAATGAAGATCTCGTCGTCTATATACTCAGGCTCGCCCAATGTCTTGACGTGCTCCACAGCCCGCTCCACCTCTTCCTCGGAGATATAGGCTCCCTGCATGCGGATGGGGAAGGGGTCGGTGGCCGAGGCGTAGAGCATATCGCCGCGCCCCAAAAGTTTTTCCGCCCCCACCATGTCGATGATGATGCGGCTGTCCGTCTTGGAGGCGACCATGAAAGCGATGCGCGAGGGAATATTCGCCTTGATAAGGCCGGTGATCACGTCGATGGAAGGGCGCTGGGTCGCCAGCACCAGGTGTATGCCCACCGCGCGGCTCATTGCCGCCAGCCGCGCCAGGGTGGACTCCAGTTCCTTCCCGGTAGTGGCCATAAGATCCGCGAACTCGTCTATAAGCACCACGATATAGGGTAAATGGGTAGTGGCTATATTGCGTTCTTTAATGCGCTTGTTGTAGGAGCGGATATCGCGCACTCCCATGCCGTCCAGCAGGGAGTAGCGGCGCTCCATTTCGCAAATGCAATACTGCAGGGCTTGGAAGGCGCGCTTGGGCTCGGTGATGACCGGGGTTAGAAGATGGGGGATGTCGTTGTAGAGTTTGAGCTCGACGATCTTGGGGTCTATCATGATCATCTTCACGTCCTCAGGCCTACGCTTGTAGAGGATGGAGAGGATGATCGAATTGACGCAGACGGACTTTCCGGCCCCGGTGGCGCCGGCTATCAGGAGATGTGGGGTTGATGTCAGGTCTATGATCTGCACCTCGCCCTGGATGTCCTTGCCAAGGACAACGGCAATCTCCATCTTCTTAAGGTTGAAGTTCTCGCTCTCTATCATCTCGCGGAAGGAGACGATGGAGCGTTTCAGGTTGGGCACCTCAATACCCACCGCGTGCTTGCCGGGTATGGGCGCCACGATGCGCACGCTCTGCGCCGCCAGCCTCAGGGCGATATTGTCCTGCAAGCCAACGATCTTTGAAAGTTTAACCCCGGGGGCGGGAAGGATCTCGAACATAGTGATCACCGGGCCCTTGCGTATCCCGGTCACCTCTGCCTGGACCTTGAATTCCTCAAGGGTTTCCTTGAGCACCTGAGCTTGGTGGCGGGTCTGCTCGTCGATGATCCAATACTGGCCGTCCGGATACTGGTTGAGAATACCCTCCACAGGCACGGCATAGGGCTTTGCCTTGCGCGAGCGGAAGAGGGCCGGCTTGGCGGGGCTGTCCTCCTGCGCTTTGGGCTCAATCCGCTCTTTTTGCGGCTCAACCGATACGAAGGGAATGTCATCGATGACTAAGGGCTCGATCTTCACGCTGTCCGGCTTATCATCGGTGTTTACTTCAATCTCTTCATCGTCTACGGTAAGGGCCCTATCAATTTCCGTATCAAGCTCTAAAAGATCATCGCTTACAAGGCGCCCTTCTTGATCTTGGACATCCTCTACCTGAACGCTTAGCTCCGCAGGCGCCCCTGCCGTGGAAGGCGCGTCTACCTCAGCGGGCATTTCTCCTTCAGCGGACAGGTCAACGGCGGCGAACGCGTCGAGCGTGTTAGGCGCGCTAGACTCAGGATCTCTCCAGCGTCGGCTCTTTATCTGGAGGGGCGAGTAGTCCTGAGGACTAAGATTGATGGGGGTAGTCTCCGGGTTTTCCACGGAAAGGGAGATATGAAGGCTATCCTTGGGCTCGGCTTCTATGTCCGCACTACCCGGCCGCGGCGCGGCGCTCAGGAGGGCGATAGGACGGCGGTTTAAGCGCCCATCCTCTTCCGTATAGGAAACTCGTCTGCCCGCTTCATCAGGAAAGAGGACGCGGCTGAGCTTCCAAATGAGGCCTATCTCCAACAGGCTTGTCACGGACAAGAGAGCCACTATCCAAAAGGGCCCAAGGCCGCGAATGGCAGGATAGGCGGCGTAGGCGGCTTGCGGATCCTCAAGAAAGCGGAAGAGCAGGCTTAAGGTTATGAAGGGCAGAAGGGAGAGTGTGAGGGAGAGAAAGAGATCCCGCCTTAGATTCGCTAAGGCAAGGAGGAAGGCGCTGGCAAAGAGGTAGCAGGGTATGAAGACCCAAGCTAGGGAAAAGGCCTCCACCATAAAGCGGCCGGGAGCCAAAAGCCAAGCGGGGATAGTGGCGCCGATAGCGTAGCTGAGCCCTGAGGCGGAAAGGGCCACTCCGGCAAGCAAGAGGCCGGCGATGAGGATAAAAATCAAGGTCTTGCCGGAGCTACCGGGGACACGGGGGCTAGAAACATTAGGCGGCGCGCCTTGGCTTCCCTCAGCCTTGGGCATTGCGGCGCGCTTTAATCCACGGCTCCCTATCGGCCGGTAATCTGACAAGACTCTCCCCTATCCTATGAGAAAGATGCCGGCTAAGCCGGCGGGCAGGAGGTAGAGCCCAAACCAGGCAAGGGCTCCCTTTTTGATAAGGCGACGCAGAATCAGGAGGGAGCCGAGTCCCACGATAAAGGAAACGGTCATGCCCATGGCCAAGGGTAGTGGTTGTACGGCGGAGGAAAGATCGCCGGCGTCGCCCAACTTCAAAACCAGGGCTCCTAGAATAGCCGGTATGGAAAGCAAGAAGGAAAACTCACCGGCGTCTTCCCGCCGTAGGCCTGAGGCCAGGGATGCGCTAATGGTAATGCCGGAGCGGGATATCCCCGGGAAGACTCCGATGCCCTGGGCTATACCCACGATAAGCCCTTCCTTCCAACCTATTTCGCCTAAGGACTTCTTCCCCTTGAACCAGAGAGTGGAAAGCAAAATAGCCGCAGTAACTATAAAGAGGCCGGCGACGATCCTCGGGTGATCATCAAGTTCAATCTTATTCACAAAGTAACCGAGACAGGCGGTACAGGCGGTAGCCACCAGCAAGGCAAAGATGGTGCGCAGATTTCCCTCATCCTCCGGTCCGGCCTTGCGCCCGATAAAGCGCACAAGAGAGAGAAAGAGCTTGGCAATACCGCTACGGTAAACGATGCAGACGGCGGCTAGGGTGGCAACGTGGAGAAGGATGTCGAAGAGAACGGGGACATCGCCTAGGCCGAGAATGGATTGGAATACGACTAAATGCCCAGAGCTGGAGATGGGGAGAAATTCGGCCACTCCCTGAACCGCGCCGAGTATGACAGACTGAAGAAGATTCATGGCACCACCTTGATTTTTCGCGGCCCTATCCCCGGGTAAAAATCGCTTACCGTTTCCCCGATGGGTCGAGCTTCATAAAGATAGCCGTATAGGGCCTGCGCCGCAAGCACCCGCCTGCCGTATTCCCTGGTTTCATTGAGGGGTACGATCTCCAAAAAGAGGTCCTGGGTGGCGCGCGGGAATTCCCTGCGCCAGGTTCGCACCCTTCCCATGCCCCCATTATAAGCCAAGACGGCCTTCATGATATCTTGCTCGAAGTAGTTGATAAGGTAGCGCAGATAATAGGCCCCCAACCTGAGATTTGTCTCAGGATCAAAGAGCTCCGCGTCCTTAATGCCCAAGACCTTAGCAGCGTTGGCCGCCGTTTCAGGCATGAGCTGGGCCAAACCGCGCGCTCCCGCCCGAGAGACGGCTCGCGGATCGAAATAACTTTCTGTGCGCACTACGGCAAAAAGCAGGCTCTCCGCCAGACCGAATTCCGCGGCCGCTTGCCGCACTTCATCCAGGTATAATCGCGGATAAAAGAATTCAAGGTCTTCCAAAGAGGCCTGGTAGCCAGGACGGTCTAGGAGCTGGCTCATGACGCGCGCAGACTCAATAGGCCGGCCGGCGGCCCGGAGCCGCCAGGCTGAGCTGCGCAGAAATTCAGAGCCCAGGGATGCCGAGCGGCTGCGCGCGTAGGCGGGAAATTCGGCGCCCAGGCCATAATCGATCAAGCCGTCAAGGAAGAGTTCTTCGGCTACGTCATCGCGCAAGCCAAAGCCTGGTACCTGTGAAGCCCCTTGATCGCCCTCGCCCTGGATATCGGCGGAGCGGGGCGGAAAAACCACATCCCGCAGGCCTAGATAAGCCTCCATGATGGGATAGTAGGAAAGATCAAGCAGAATGGAAGATGGGCGAGCCAATGGCCTGAGCCCGTCCAAGGCGGATGAGTCGCCTTTGTAGAGGCCAAGATCCTCAGCGCGGGCCAGCACGTAGTCCAGCCTCAGGCGCATTGACTCAGAGAGGCGATCCGCCAGGGCGCCGCGCAACTCTTCCAAGCGGCCATACTCGCCTAAGCCCACGCCCTCACGGATGAGCCGCAAGAGAACATCCTCAAAATAAGAAAAGTCGTGCCAACTCGGGGCGCTGCTTAGGACAATGCGCGCAGCGTCCTTAAACTGGGGCGTGGCTTCAAGGAGGAACCAGATTGCCGCGTCTCGAGCCGGGCCGGTCACCGAACCACGCATACAGCGCTCAAGAGCCTGGCGCCCCCCAAGCTTATCGCCTGAGGAGAGGAGGCAGCGCCCGGCATAGAGAAGGGCTAGGGCGGCGGACTCCCCGGCGGCCGGTCCAAGCTTGTCTGCGAGAGCGCCAAAAAAGCGGCTACCCTCCCTTGCCCGGCCGCCATAGAGCCAAGCCTTACCTGAGTCAGAGAGAAGGGCGGCTGGGGAATCCGCGGAAATGACATTCCCTGCGGAAATAAAAAGAAGGGCGGCGTCAAAATAGTCGCGGCTTGCGACCATGCGCCGTGCGCGCAGAATGAGTCGCTCACGCTCGCCTAGGGGAAGCCCCTGATCATGAGAAAGAATAAGTTCTGCGCATACCCTCAAGGCCTCCGGGTCTTTGCCGGAAAGAATAAGGCCGCGAATATCCTCAAGCGCCCTCTGCGCCTCGGGCCCCGCCCCGCCCTGAGCTTTGAATTCAGCAAGATTTAGGTAGAATCGCGCCGCAGCTGAATGCTCCCGGTTGGGGGGCCAGGGGGCGGCTGCGTTGAAGGCTAGGGCCTGGGCAAAGGCGCCTGAACGGACAAGGCCCTCAAGACGGGCAAAGCGCGCCTGGATAGATTCGGGAAAGGCGGAAAGGAGGGACTGGGCAAGGCTAGCCTCCAAGGGCCAATCCTCGGCGGTGCGCGACAGGCTGATAAGCTCCAGGCAAGCAGCTTCGGCTGCTTGGGGGTTCCTACCCTTCCGAGACCCAGGCAGAATATTCTTTAGGGGATGAGCGCTGGAAAAATCCTTCCACTCCAGTTCAAAGAGCCGCGTCGCTCCCTCCCGCAAGCCTAGATTAAGAAGGTGCCTGCCAAGGTAGTAAGCCGCGCCCGGCCCCAAGTCCAGGGCTTGATCCAGTTCATGAAGAGGGATGGCTTGGAGAAAATCCGTAGCGCCGCTGCGCAGGGCCTGCCTGACATCATCCGCTTCCATGGAGAAAACGCGCTGACCGCGGCAAGAAGCCGTCAGCGTAACCATGGCCATAATGAGGAGGCAGCGGATGGCTTTTGAAGACTGCAGGGCGGGTATCGACCTAGGCCCGCCCCCTGCGATCCGAGGAGCGCCGCGAGCGGGTTTCAAGCTAGGCCGCTTATTTAGCGCGGGGGCACCCAGAGCCGCGTCCCGGATATGATGAGATCTGGATTGCGGATATTGTTCGCCTTGGCGATTTTCTTGTAGAGCCATGGATTTCCATAGTAGCGAGTCGCGATATCCCAGAGGGTATCGCCCCAGCGGATTCGATGCCAGAGGCCCTTTGAGCCCTGGCTAAGGGCCGGAGTGGGGGCAATCGTGGGCTCCAAGCTCGGCTCTGGAGTCTGCTCCTGGGCGGCAACAAAGCTCGCCTCAGGGCTGACCGAGGCTAGGGGGCTTGCCGTAGGACTCGCAGTGGGCTCAGGCGACGCAATAGTAGCCTGGGGAGAAGGAAGTGCCTTAGCGCCAAAGATCCCAGACCCGATGAGTTTATAAACGATGAAGGCTAGGAGGAGCAAGGCCGCTATCCCCGCCGCGATAATGGCGACAATGGCTATCGGGCTCATCCGCGGCTTGGCTTCTTCTTGAGGTGGGCTGACCCTTTGTCTTTCCCGTACCTGGGTAAGCTGGGGCGGAACCTCGGCGGCGTATTCGCCCTCGGAGACGAGGGTCGTCGAAGAAGAGGGCATCTCGAAATCATCGTCCATAGCGGAACTGAGGCCTGGGCTAAAACCCACGTCCAGCTCCGGGCTATCCAGCTCGAAGTCCGGCACATCAAAGGAGCTTTCTTGGGCGCTGAGGCCCAGGCTCACTGAGAGACTCCTGGATTTGCCGGATTCCCGGTCAGAGGCGCGGGCCTGGAGCTCGCCGTTTTCATCCTTGCCCAGGACAAGCTCTATATCCGGCACCTGTTTGGGCCGCCCCGATATGCCTTCAATGACAAGGCTACCAAGGTACTCCGGCTTCGCAAAACCCTCATCACCCCGGTAGAGGTCGATATGAACGGTTTTTTGGTCGTCCTTGACCGTAGTTAGGACAAGACGTTTGGCGGAGGAAGGATCATCTTCCATGATGGGATAGTAGTCCCCGTTGGCTATTCGTATACCGATCATCGCGTTTTAGCTCCTCCGTTGGGCGTGCTTCACCCTACATTATCGGCGAATTCCCTCCAGGCCTCAAGTCGAGAATCGTCGATAATCAAAGCCAAGCCAGGGCGACTAAAGCGTCGGCGTCCTGGTCATAGGGCGTTCGGGAGAGGGAGCCATAGATCTCTACCCGGGAGAAACCCGCTTCTTTAAGGGCCTGGCCCAGCTCGGTCCCGGCATAAAGGCGCTGAACAAAGGAATACTCCTTTCCCACCCCGTCCTTAGAAACCCGCCAAAGGTTGCGTATCCCCTCCCAGGGCCCAACCACGGAGCTTTCCGTGCTTATGAAAAGCCCATCGCGCTCCCACTCGTCGCGCCGCTTGAAGTCGCGCATGGCAAGCTCTTTGCCCGTCATCTCCAATACGCAGAGACCGCCGGGGCGCAGGCTCTGGCGCATGCGTGAGAGCATGAGGATGTCCTCGTCCCGGCTCTCCAGGTAGCCAAAGGAATTATAGAGGTTAAGGGCAAGGCAAAAGGCCCCGGGCCGGGAAAATTCGCGGATATCGGCCTGAATATACTCACAGGGGAGTCCTTCCGCGTTTTCCCGGGCGGCGGCAAGGTAGGAGGGAGAAAGGTCAAGGCCGGTCACAGGGTAGCCCCGCTCCGCCAAAGCATTGGAAACCCGGCCTATGGCGCAGAGGGCGTCAAGGATGGGGAAACTGGAGGGCTGGGGGTGGCCGCTTATCTCCTCGATGCAGTCGCAAAGGGCTTCCACCTCCTGCCAACGCCGGGAATCGAACATTACGGGGGCAAAAGCGGGCCAAAAGGATTCGTCCTTGTACCAAGCGGGATTGTCCATGCCCAAGGGTACCCCGTGCCCTTGGCCTTGCGCAAGGACCGGGCATAGAGTACAAATTCTTTATGTTCGAGTCCCATGTCTACCTGGAAATCCGCATCCTCCTGGACATGCCTGAAAAGGCATTCTGCCCCTGCCCCGTACTCCCCCTGCGCACAGCATCATCCTGCCCCGTCTGCGCCGGGGCAAAAAAAGCGGATTCGGAAGCAAAACCCCGTCTCAACCCCTTAGCCGCCAGCAAGGCCTCTGAGCTGGCCGGCATCCTCTCCCTGAAAAACCCTCAAAGCCTGGTTTGGGAAGGCTTCGTCAACCCACCGGAGCTGCCGGCAGAATACTCCATTTCCGGCCTCTCCCTTCTTTTAGGAAGCCAAGGCAGTCTTGAGATAGGAATCAAGGGAGCCCGCAAGCGGATTGGCATAGAAGAACTACGCATAGAAGAATACTCCGGCCGCCTCATCCGCAGCGCGGGAAAAACCCGTATGGACTACTCGCGGGCCGGTAGCCCCTGCCTACGCCTCAAGACAGCGCCGGACTTTGAGTTCGGCCAAGAGGCGGAAGCCTTCCTCTTCGACCTGCGCGGCATCCTCCAGTACCTAGGCATCATAGAAAACAACTTCGACGCCGCTGCCCGCTGCAACGCTTACGTGTGCCTCTGCGAATACGCCAAGCCGCCGGAAAACTACGTCAAGCTGCGCAACCTCAATTCCATCAACTTCGTGCGCAAGGCAATCAACGCCGAGATCAACCGCCAAGAGGAAATCCAGGCCGCGGGCGGGCGCGTGCCGCCGGAATCCAGGCTTTGGAACGAGGCGGAAAGCCGCACCGATCGTTTTAAGGAAAGGCTGGAAGACAGCCACTCACGCTATCAAAGGGCCCCCTACCCTTCTTTTAGCGTCGACCCAGCCCTCGCCACCAGAGCCCAAGCCCTGCCGGAGGACCTGCCCAGCCGCCAGCGCGAGCGCCTCACCCGAGACTTCGGCATACCCTTTCAAGACGCCCTCGCACTCTCGGAAGACTCCGAACGCATCCAACTCTTCGACCAGAGCGTCAAGGCCGGGGTCGAGCCTCAGATGGCCGCCCGCTGGATAGCCACCGAGCTCACCCGCCTTCTCAAGCGGGAAGGCAAGCGCCTTGGGGCAAGCCCTATCAGCCCCAGCCGCTTCGCCACCATCCTCTCCCTCTTAAGCGCCAAGGAAATCCACATCCGCATGGCAAAGCGCCTTTTAGAGACCGTTCTCTTGGAAGACAAAGACCCGGAAACCATTTTAGTGGAAAGGGACTGGAAGCAAATCACAGACCCAGCCGCCCTGAACGCCCTCATCCAAGAGGTCTTGGCGGAGCGCGAAGGCGCCATCAATAGGATCAAAACCGGGGAATCAGCCCCCTACGAATACATCATCGGCCTTGTCCTGGAACGCAGCCGAGGCCAAGCGGATCCCGCCCGGGTAAGGGAAATCCTACGCACAAAACTCGGCTGCCCCTTTGTCCACGTCCTAGCAATGGGCGGGGCTATCGTCTCCTCCACCGACAGTTCAGGCCTCATCCAACCATTAGCGGATAAGAAGGTTCGCGAGCTCGCCGCCGAGGCCGCCGGCGACATCGTCATTAAGGTAGAGCGGGTTCCCCTCGACGCCCAGGCATCAGAGGAGATAAGCCCAGCGGACTGGGCCGTCTTAGCGGCAATGATAGCCCATAAGGTTACCGCGGAAGGCGCGCGCGGCGTCGTGGTAGCCCACGGAACGGACACCCTCGCCTACACCGCAGCCCTCTGTTATTGGCTCTTCGCCGAGAGCCCCGTGCCCATCGTACTTACCGCCTCATCGGCCACCCCGGAGGCATCGGACGAGGCCCGCTCAAACCTCTCACAAGCGGCGCAACTAGCCGCCAGCGCCAAAGGCGGGGTCTACGTGGCCATGGGAGGCAAAGTTCTCTCCGCCCTCAACCTCAAGTTCGAGCGCATCGGCCCGGATGGCTTTCGCAACTGGAACATGGACAGCCCGCGCTTCCGCGGCACGGCCTTCACCAGCGGCATCTGGGACGCGGACCAGGACATACTCCGCTCCATCTTCGAAGACGCCATCCGCAAAATCTGCGTCCTGCGAGTCTACCCCGGCATGCGCTCAGAGATCATGCGCGCCGCCATAGACTCAGGCACCCGCTACCTCATCCTTGAACTCTTCGACTCCGGCACCGCCAACCTGCGCGGCACATCATTCTCCCTGCGCGACGCCTTTTCCTACGCGCGCCGACGGGGCGTCACCGTTTTTTGCACATCACAGCAAGAAGGCATCGTGGACTTCCGCCGCTACTCCTCCAGCCACGGCCTTGCCCGCGCCGGGGCCCTCCCCATGGGCGGCCTCTCAACAGAATCAGTCTATACCCGCTTATTGGCCGCCAGCTTGGAAGCGGAAAGCCACGAAGACCTCATGGAGTTGATGGAAGCCCTCAGCAATTAGGGGGAAAGCACGCTAGAGCGATCAAGCTTGGTGCTCAAGAGACATCAGGGCGCTGGGCCTGG
>JBGSOB010000118.1:0-10959 GCA_041739325.1 Treponematales bacterium | reverse complement strand
GAACTCACTATACACCTGGGTGATATAGGGGTTCTGGTGCGAACAGCGATAGGTGCTCTTGACGTCGTCCTTGTAAAGGCCATCTAAGCGTTTCTGGCGTAGTTCGTCGGTGCAGCCGTAGGGCTGTCCGCCGCCGCCGATACAGCCGCCGCGGCAGGCCATAAGGGGGAGCGAACATTTGAGCCTTTCCACGCGCATGTAAAGCCTATAAAGCGCAGGGCCTGCCATGGAAAATGAGGGCCACAACCCGGCGCACTTCGGGATTCTCTACGGGTTTGGAATGGCATGCCGCGCCTAATCGTTGTTGCCCTCATTTTCCATGGCACCCGCGCTATGAAGCCTTACGGTGCGCGTGGGAAGGCGCACACGCGTGCTCCCTGACTGTCTGTGCTTTTGACGCGGCTCCCCCACGCTTCGGTCTCCTCGGCGCCATTGTCTTCAGAGAAGCGCGTCCGAAACGGACGCGCTTTTGCGTAACCAAGCGCCTGCGGGGCCCTACGCTACCCCCACTGTGAGCCAGAAGGCTTCTAGCTCTATTCGATAAATGAATCTAGACTCATCTGCTCTTGAACCTTATCATGAGCGATTAGCAAATATTTCCACGGCTTCTTTCCAAGGCTGGTGTTGAACGCGGTTGCATGCCCGCACCACTCTTCAGCAGCTTTTTTCTTTGCTAGAACGGCAGGATCGGACAACTCATTTCGCGCCTTAGTTTCTACCATGTAAATCCTATCCTTGGTTTCGGCTACAAAATCCGGTACATATTCGCTTTGCTGATGGCCCTCTTGGTAAAAAATCTGAAACTGTCCTTTCGCAGGTTTAAACCATTTTTCCGCATCACGGTCCAAGAGTATTGAGAAACGCCGCTCTGTATCGGAGTCGAATTTAACAGCTGGATACAGACAATGGTAATATCCTGTGAACATAATACGCCCAATTTTCGACTTATCGAAATCTGTCCGACGGTGGTCTAAGGATTCAAGGCCCGCCTCTACGAGATTGACGCTTTTCCGTAACGAAGTAAAGCCGCGACTTACCTTTACTTCGAAGCCGGTATCGGATACTGACCGATGTTCGCGCATCTGAGCCGCAATGAAAGCGACAAGGTCGTTTTGGTGGTACTGAAGGACGTTGCGTACTTCCTCTTCGTCTGAAAGATACGACCGCAAGTGAGTCACAACCTGCCCTGCCAAATCGTACAGGAGATCGGCGTGATCGTCATAACTGATGTCGGGCTGATCGATCATTCCCCTGACAAGGTAATCTTCTAGACGGGTCTCGGATGCCGCCGCCTTTTGAAATGATAGAGTTTCCTGCTCGTTGGTCCTGAGGAATTGCATGAGGAGATCGCGGGCAACGGGCTGGTAATGGATGCTCGCTAGATTAAGTATAAATGGTTGAAATAGCACGGTCGTACCTTCTCGCGGTAGCACGATGATGCGTGGGATGTCGATTGTTCCATCCACCAGTTTCCGAATCATTGAATCTACAATATCGTGGGTTTCTATAGCGGCTTCCAACCCTTCCAACTCGTTTTGGCCGCCGCTATACCTGGCTTTCACTTCCGCGACGATCATCTCCCGTACTTCCGGCTTGTAGAGGTCTTGTGACGACCTCAGATTCTTCTGCTCATCAATAATTTGCAATACCAGAGTTTTTTGTTTCTGTTCGGCGGGGCTTCCCTGTTGAGTGCTTTCTTCAACGCTAGAAACAGTCACCACCGTCTTAAGCTGCTCCCCCGGTTTGTCGGGTTCAAGCTCAATCGCGCGAAATTTCAATAAAGAATCACCCCGGTTAGCCTCGTCGATAATTGACTGAAAAGAGTCGTGGGCTATGATATTAAGGGTATCTACGGCTTGGTCTCCCGTACGCTTTCCATAAGGCAATCTGAGCCCACGGCCAAGGGATTGCTCCACCAGGGTACGGGCATTAGCCGCGCGAAGAGGAACAATGGTATAGAGATTGGTAACGTCCCAACCCTCTTTCAGCATATTTACGTGTATAACTATTTCGGTGGGTTCTGCTGGATTTTCCACAGCGAGGAGTCTCTGAACCACTTCCTCCTTTTCTTCTCCGGACTGGTTCGAATGAACCTGGATAACCTTCCCGGCGTAGCGGCTGGAAAAGAACCCCTCAGACTCCATGAACTTCTGGAGTTGATCCGCATGGGCCGTATCCCGTGAGACAACGAGCATGAAGGGCTTAACGATCGGCTTGTCGTTCTGCCTTGCCCAAGTCTCCAGGTGTACCTTGGTGTTCTCGTGGACGCGGATGCCGTCTTCGAGCTTTATCCTCTCAAGAACCTCAGCGCTCACCTGATCGGCCCTGAAGTTTTTCTGGGTGACGACCGCGGGTTCCTTCACAAAGCCATCTTCCATGGCCTTCGCCAGAGGGTAGTGATAAATGACGTTCTGGAAAGGAATCTGCTTGGTTCCGGATTCCACAAAGGGTGTTGCGGTGAGCTCGAGTCCGAGTATAGGCTTGAGCTCGTTGATTGCCTTGACGCCGGCGCTCGCGCGGTAGCGGTGCGACTCGTCCATGAGAAGGACTAGATCAGGCAAGGCAGATAAATATTCAAAATAGCTCTCTCCGATGTATTCGGATAGGCGTTTTATCCTAGGCACTTTGCTTCCTTTCACCTCTTTATTGATTTTATCGATGTTGAATATGTTTATTTGGATCCCAGACTCGATAAGCACCCCGTTCCGTACCACATCAGCCCGTTCATAGTTATCTCCAGTGATGACCTGAGGTGGGTTCATGGCGAACTCGGCGATGCCCTTGAATACGTACTTGGGCGTCCCCGGCGTGAAGTCCGTAATAAGCTTGTTATAGATAGTCTTATTCGGGGCCAGAACAAAGAAATGATTCACTTTGTGGGCAAGATGAAGATAGCTGATGAAAGCCCCCATGAGCCGTGTCTTACCCACACCGGTTGCCAGGGCAAAGCAGAGAGAAACAAAGTCCCTATCAAAGCCGGATACGTGCGGGAATTCCGTCTTCAACGTAGAAAGGGCCGCCACGGGGTCTGTGTCTTTGGTCAGGCTGATGATCTCCGTGATGCGGGCAAGGAGCTCCAGTGATGCTCGCTGGGGCTCCCGCAGAGAAAGGCGGCCTGAGATGGTATTCACCAATCGGTCAGTCATGGTTTTTCCTCCGCGGGATTTTTACTCTTTTTTCCAATTCCTGCATGTCTCTCTCCATCTTAACTGGCTCATTACGTGTCAAAGCTTGATACTGTTGATAGGCTTGATCCACTTTCCCGACCATGGATTCATGGGAGACCGTTCCCGCGTGAGTCAGGATGTCCCGGTCTGACAGTTTGAGAAAATCATCCAGCTTGGCTATCCACGCCTCCATCGTCATCGATTTCCGACCCAGCGCTTGAAGTTCGGCAAACTCAAGATATGCCGTGACGATCCGGTTTAGGGCATTCAGTTCATCCTCGGTCAGGTAGTTCTTGGCGATGGAGGCATCAACTTTGCGAGGTGCCGTTCCAGACCAGGTAGTCATGCCTAGGTTCGTCGTTTGGGGATCTATCCGCGACACTACCAATTCTGCGGCTGTATGGCCGTGAACGGCCCAATGCATCTTGTTTTGTACCGTCGCGTAGAAGGTTTGGGATGCTTCTGCCTTAGGATCGTAGTCGATACTTGTGGCATAGATATCCAGGACCTTTTTCCAGAAGACTTTCTCTGAGGAACGGATATCGCGAATGCGAGCAAGGAGCTCTTCAAAATAGAGCCCGCCACCACCCGCCTTGAGCCGTTCATCATCCAGTGTAAACCCTTTTAATGCATACTCTTGTAATCGTTGCACCGCCCACTGACGGAAGAGGACGCCGCGCTCCGACCTGACACGGAATCCTACCGCCATGATCATGGCCAGGTTGTAGAGCTTGATCGTTCTGCGTACATCCCTTGCCCCCTCGCGGCGAACTTGTAAGGATTCCTTACAGGTTGCCTCTTCGGAACATTCCCCGTCCCGGTAGATCTCCCGTATATGCTGGGTGATATTCTGCGGGCTGGTCTGGTAAAGCTGTGCCATCAGGGCCTGGGATAGCCAAACGGTATCGCCATCAAACTCCACTTCGACACGAACCTTGCCGTTCTCTGCCTGGTAAAGAATTACCTTGTTCTGGGGATCTTCACTATCACTCATCCCTCACCCCCAAAGAGATCCGGTTGCTCTACCTTTGGCTTAGGCGCGGAGGGAAGGTTTTCCACCTGGAGGCTATAGTCATCATGTCCCCATTCGCACTTGGCAAGAACGGCATTGGGAATCTTCTTGATGGTCAGGTTGGAAAAGTGCCCAGGGTTCGCCCTGTAAGCCGCGCAGAGAACCAGGAGTGTCCGATTCGACCCGACATCCTCGCTAAGGGCGGCAAGTTGCTCGTGGCTAAGGTTCTGCGTCGTCACCCACATGAAGTCGGACTCTGTCGAATGACCGTGTATGAAGTACTCGGTCTCAGAGGGGGCATAGGTGAAGCCTTCGAGCTTGCAGAGCGCCTCCGCGAGCATGGCGGCGTTGTATTCTTTATTGATAACCCAATTATCCCACTTGTCCTTTTCAAGGAGAGAAGGGGCCAGTTTGTAGTACCTGAAGCCACCACCGCCTTTCCAGCCAACGGCCTCGGTGATGCCGCCCGGGTCCTGGCCGTCAATCACCTTCTTCAGCCGGGGGATGATGTGGGTATGACAGTGTTCGCCAAGTTCAACCATGATCCAGCGGCGGCCCATCTTGTGGGCGACGGCACCGGTCGTGCCTGACCCGGCAAAGGAGTCGAGGACGAGATCGCCGGGGTGTGTAAAATGTTTTAATATTAGTAGAATAAGAGCTTCAGGTTTTTTGCCACCATTGAATACAACTCCGCCCTCTTGCCTGCAATTACCAAATGCTCCTGCGAAATTATAAAAGTTGCCTATGGGTTTCCCTTTTTTTGACTTCCCGGCCTTGAGTAGTTCGAGCGTCTGGAGGGGAATGCCGGAGTAAAACTTTCCTTTATTGGCAGACTCTTTTTTCGGTCCAGTCATATATCGATATCCGAGCCCATCTTCACCTATTCCAAATACCTTATATAGACAACATAATCCATCCACGACTTTCCTAGGTGCTATATATTTATCGAGAAACTCCCCAGAACTGCCTGATTGCCCAACAAGTGATCCCGTAGCCCACGTCTCCTTAAGACCCGTGTAGGATGGAAGTACCTTTTCAATAGAGTACTCCCCTGGCTTGAAGACCACGACCCTTTTTGCTCCTAGCTCAAGTACTTCCCCTTGGCAGTTTTCAATGATCTTCCACTCGAATTTTTCTTGGCTATATTCTACTTGTTCGCGAATAGGATTCGCACGGCTTTTTTCTTTTGCATATATATAGCATTGCTCAATAACCTTTTGAAAATCGTTGTCTTCTGCAAGCGTTTTATTATCATATCGAACTTGGATGAAAAATGTTATCAGGTGGTTGGTCCGCCCAAACACCTCATCAATTAGTACCTTTAGGTATGGCCCTTCGGTGTCATCAATTTGGCAGCAAAGCACTCCATCATCACTTAGCATTCGACGTAATATTTCCAGCCGATCGCGCATGAGGCCCAGCCAGAGAGAGTGCTCCAGCCCATCATCATAATGCTCAAAAGCTTGCCCCGTATTGTACGGAGGGTCAATGTAAATAAACTTCACCTTCCCTGTATACTCTGCCTCGAGGGCTTTCAGGGCGAGAAGATTGTCACCAAAGATGAGCTGGTTATCGAAAAGATCGTTATCACTGATACGATGCGCGGCGTGGTGGCTCTTGGCGGGGTCTTCGATGAGAATTCTTGGTTCGAGGCGGGGGCGGGTTTCTTTTCCGATCCAGGTTAGTTCAAGTTTTGGTTTAGGCATGACTAGATAATCCTTTTATGAGCGAACTCGAATCTCAATTGAGCGGGAGAATACCAACCATTTGAGCCAAGCTTAAATCCAGGCTTATATATTTGAGCCTGGCACATATATTGCTCCCTTGTTTTTACCATGCTGCTCTATTTTGTTATCTTTCTTGAGTTTAGCAAGAAGCTTGGCGGCCTGATCACCGCTGATTCGGCACAAATCCACGACATCCGAGCGCTTTATCGAACCATGTTGCCTGACATATTTTAGCACCATCTGTTCTTGCTGGATGGGATCAAATCCTGCCTGGCGCACATAGGCCGCTTTCCGTCCGGAACTCCGGTACAAGGATGCGCTCAGAATGAAGTCTCTCATTCGCCCATTTCCGTGGGCCTCGACCAAACCTTCTTCAATAAGGCGCTCGACGCAAGCCCGCGTCTCTACCTCGCCTTTTTGTGTCATTCCCGAAAGCTCTTCGAGCCCGATCCGGCGTTCTTCCCTCAAACGCGAGAGAATGAGAAGCGAATCGAGATGAAGCGGACCGCGGCGTTCCTCGAGAGAAATCACCATTTCAAGGAAGGCGATATCCGCCTCGGCATCGCTCACACGGACCACCACGGTGCCTGAATCGGAGCGGGAATAATCCGGCAAGGGTCTTCCGAAACGTACGAGGCCTTCGAATATCCTGTCTATGCCCCGTCCCGTCCTCTCGGCAAGGCCTATCCTTTTCACGATATTAGCAAGTAGGGGATTCCGCGGGCGTGGCTCAGTGACGAGGAGGTTTTGGAGGGTTACCCCCTCGACGAAGCCGCCGGGGTTCGAAATGAGCAGGCCGGTCGAGTCCAGGCGGACATGGACGGCGCCCAGCCGGGAATAGTCACGATGAACGAAGGCATTGACAAGAGCCTCGCGGAATCCTTTCCGGTCGTAATTAGGGATTGGTACGCGAAACAGCCCAACTTGCACTTCGCGTTCGCTCAAGTACGGGCGGAACTGGCTTTCTATCTCTTCGTATGTCCTGAGCAGTGGTTTCCTGAAAAACTCGTTGACCCTGATGTCCGATCCATCCATTACCTGGAATGCCGCCTCGTGGGACGGCAGGAATGCACGTATCGCCGACTCGGCTCCGATCATGAGCAATCCGGCCATGCTGGGAAATGTCTTCCCCTCGAAACGTGTCGTGAATCCGATCGCGCCGTCGAATTCGGTATCGGATAAAGGCAGTAGGCTTTGGTCTCCGCCATACCGGCGGATAGAGTCCCTGACGCGCTGGCGCTCAAGCGGATCCAGCGCTTCCATGTCCGCGTCCACCAGCGGAACCGCGCTGGGGTCGATAACGCGCATCGAGGATAAGCGCTGGGTGAACTCATGCGGATAAAAGGGTACCGCCTCGGGCCTGCCGTTCGCCATGAGTCTTCTGCGGAGGAGGAGCCCTTCGGATGACGAGACGAGCTGCCTCGATTTGGGAACGGAAATCCTGGCGATTTTCCTATCGCCAACGGTAAAAACGTCCACGCGGACCGCAATGGCGGGATTTGTCCTGTTGGCGACCATGGCGCCAAGACCTTCGGTCATTGAATGGCGGGGATGCAGTCCGGTGACGGTTCCATCGTCTTCAACGCCGATGTAGAGATCGCCTCCCTCGGTATTCGCTAATCCGACCACAGCGGCGATGAGCTCGCTGTCGGGAAGCCCGTCCCGATCGCTCTTGAACTCAACGGTGAGCGTTTCGCCAAGAGCGAGGATGTCCTGCAATTCCATAGTCGTCATAATACCAGTTCCCATCGAAAGAGGAGCAGTCGTATGGCGGTAATTGAACAGTCCAGCTCCACCTCGATTTCCTCGATCATCTCATCCCTCTTCGCATCAATCTCATCCTGCGCGTCATAAAGCCTTTTCCTGGCCTGATTTCTCTCCGTCTCAAGTTCCTTCACCTGTTTCTGAAGGGCAAGCTTGTCCTCCAGCGTAATGGCCAACGTAGACACCTTCTTTGTCTCCTTGATCGAAACCTCAAGCTCCTTGATACGCAGTTCCAACCCGTTCTTGAGATCCTCTGCCCAGAGATCGAGCTTGTCGATCTCGGTTCCAAAGTAGCTTTGCTGGTGTTGTTGGGCTTCTTCTTGGGTACGGCCTCTCTGCAAATCGGTCACTGCTTGGAGCTGCTCTGGAATGGGCTCAGCTAATGGCCGCGCCATAGCAGGGAGCTGGAATAGCTTCTTAGCTACTTCAGGGTGCAAGACTGTCCCGTCCTCAGTCAGGGCACCGACTATGAGGAATTCCTCGGTCTCGTGCTTCGACGTTCTCGTCAAAACCTCAACCTGCATCCAGCCGGATTTACCGATCAAATCCTCCAAGGCGCCGATCACCGGGTTTCCCGTGTAAGAGAAAACAAGCTCCGCTGGTTCTGGCCTCAATTCACGCGCGCGTTCGATAAGGTCTTGGGCCAAAGCATGCTGAACACGGTACGAATGTGCGTGAGTACCTTCACCCGTCGCGAAGCTGTACTCTTCCCCTTTATAATCGAAGGTAGCCGTTCTATCATCCCAGCTGCCTTCTGCCCCGAGAAGGTGCTTGGTAAGGAAATAGAGCGCCCGTTCCTGAGAGCTCCTAACGGCCAAGGCATCCGTCTCGCGCAGCTTTAAGCGTTGGTGCACTTCTTCATCGAGATTTTCTAATACCTTCTTTTGAGCCTTAGTCATTGTCATTGATATCGACTCATCAAGGTCAAGCTGCAATTGTCCAAAGGCAGAATCGATCTCATCCCGGGTCCGGCAGCTCTGGTAGATCCCGAGGATGCGTCTTTCGAAGTCGACACCCGAGCCCAAGGCCCCGAGCACCTCGTCGCTTGCCCCGAAAACGCCGTCGAAGAGTTTGAGCTTCTCCTTGAGGAGTTCGTAGACCCGCTCGTCTGCGCGATTCTTGGTATTGAGGAAGTTGACTACCACTACATCGTACTTCTGCCCATAGCGGTGGCAACGCCCTATCCGCTGCTCAATTCGCTGGGGATTCCAGGGAAGGTCATAATTGACCACAAGCGAGCAGAATTGGAGATTCACACCCTCTGCGGCAGCTTCCGTGGCGATCATAATCTTGGCGGAATGCTTGAAGTAGTCGACGAGTGCCGCCCTCATGTCTGAACTGGCGCTGCCTGTGATCCGGTCTGTTCCCTGGTTCTGGACCAGCCAAGCCTTGTAGATGGCATTAGATGCAGGATCCGTGTTGTCGCCGTTGAAGAGGACTACAGAATCTGCATACACCGACTCCGCAAGGATCTCCTTGAGATAGGCTTGTGTCCGCTTACTCTCGGTAAAGATAATTGCCTTATCAGCGGCGCCCAGGGAGTTCATCTTGCGGAATCCAAGCTCAAGCGCGGTCAGTAACTTGTCGCCCTTGGCATTCGTGCTTATGGCGCGTACCCGGCGCTTGAACTCACGAATTTCCGAAAGTTCCCGTGCCAGGACTTCTTGATCCGCGGCTTCGGTCTCCGGTTCTTCCTCTTCCTCTACCAATTCTTCTGTTTCTGCGTCGACACCGTCCAGATCGTCAAGCACCTCACCGATCTCCCATTCTGCCGAGAGGTCCATCAAACGCCTTTCCATGCCATCGATGGCGTTTTGCACTGCAAAGGTGGAGGAAGCGAGGAGCTTGTGGAGCACCAACGTCAGCAACGCTCGTTGAGAAGCAGGCACGGAGAAAAGATCCTTTCGGGAAAGCCAGGCGGTGAAGTCATCATAGAAGGATTGCTCCTCTACGTCCGGCGCGTAGGTCTCGGTCATTGCGATGCGCTTGGTGTACTGGATGTATTCAAGAACTTGACGGCGGAGTGTCCGATAAAAGAAAGGCTCTATACGCTTTCTAAGTTCCTGGAACTTTCCTTCAGCCGCCAGGCTGAGATATTGGGAACGGAAACTCTCCTCGCTTCCGAAGGAGTGAGGGTCTATGAAAGAGAGGAGACCGAAGAGCTCCATGGCGCTGTTCTGGAGGGGAGTAGCAGTCAGGAGGACCTTACGCGCGTGAGCGGTCGCCTCCTTCAAGGCCTTCCCCATTTTGTTCTTCTTTTGCCAGCTATTCCGTATCCTGTGGGCCTCATCGATGACGACGAGGTTCCAAGCCACCCTTTGGATGTATTCTGCCTTCCTTGCGGCAAATTGGTAACTTGTCAGGATGATGGCATCTTCCCGGTCGAAGGGATTAATCCGCCCGCTTGCAAGCTCTTCCTTCCAAGATTTGCTTTCCAGGATGACGCTCGGAAGAAAAAACTTCTCCGCCAACTCGGAAGACCACTGCTTCCTGAGTGTGGCCGGGACCACCAAAAGTATCCTGCGCTTCCGCTCCGCCCAGCGCTGGGCCAGAACAATTCCCGCTTCAATTGTTTTACCAAGACCAACTTCATCCGCCAGCAGAACACCTTTGGAAAGGGGAGATTTCAAAGCGAAGAGTGCGGCATCTATCTGATGAGGGTTAAGGTCGACTTGGGCGCCCATCATCGAACCCGCTATCCTGGCGTATCCGTCTTCTTGAGAGCGTTTCGAGAGGTCCCAGGCCCAGAAAAGGGCCTGATGATCGGTGGTTGTGAATACATGAGATGAAAGGGGTTGAAGATCTATATCATTTTGCATAATGGTTCTTACATGCATTATCCAGCCATTTCTTGAGCTATGTCAAGAAATTACTCTGTTCAATATGATGTTTTTACTATTTTCACGTAGCACCCAAGCAACATGCCTAGGTTTGCGTGTTTAGATCAAACTATTTTTTTAGACAATGTTCCACCCAAAAAAATAGCCCCCGGCGCCGTACTCGGTGCCGGGGGCTCAGGAGCGCTATCTGCCCAGTAAGGATTTCTCCCGATGCGCCGGGCCACAAAGCCTCAGGCCTCAGGATGAGGGGTTCTAGGGGAGAAGGCGTGAGCCTTTTCCCCTAGATAGCTTCTTACTTCAAATACAGTTCTTTCTTCTCGTAGTGCGTGTGCAGGAGCTCGTGGGCCTTGTGGCTGTTGGGCTTGTCCAGGAACTCACTATACACCTGGGTGATATAGGGGTTCTGGTGCGAACAGCGATAGGTGCTCTTGACGTCGTCCTTGTAAAGG
>JBGSOB010000117.1:0-21945 GCA_041739325.1 Treponematales bacterium | reverse complement strand
GGCGCTGGGTGAAATCGCGGGCATTCACACAAACACCATCTCAAAAATCGAACGCGGACTCTGCGACCCCAATATCCTCGTTATCGGGCGCCTGCTCCTCTCCCTTGGCTGCGGCCGACTATCCATCAGCGAAGACGGCATAAGCCCCGGTCCTACACAGGCGGGATTCTATTCTGCCCCACAGGCGAATCGGCTTTGGGAAAAACCCCTTGAACGCCTCCAGATGGATGAAACTAAACTTGCACGTAGCCACGGCCTAGCTATCAGAAATAGACGCCTTTCCCTCGGATTATCCCTCAAGGACACCGCCCATAAGGCCGGCATCCACCACAACACCCTTTGGAAATTTGAAAACGGCGAGTCGGCCTTGAGCCTCACGAACGCTATCAGGCTTTATCTTACCCTTGACATTCGGCAGGTAGGCGGTCTTGAATTCCTTTCAGCTGATGAATCAGCCACCTGACTTCACACTGTAATGTGTGGTTTTTTTAACCAATCACGATAGTATCTTAGCGCTAGCCCCACTCTGTAGCCGGGGGCTTAGAAAACCAAAACGAGGAGCCTTCAATGTTTAGCAAACTCAATCTTTTACCGCTTACGGCAATCTTATTATTCTCCGCATTTATTTTCTCATGTGATTTTTTCAACCCCAAGCCGGTAACTGTCAGTATTTATAGCGACTCCGCCCTCGACGGCAGGGTTTCCTGGGATGACTCTTCCCCCGATCCTGTCTATTCCTTCAGCGCCGGCGACGCCTCCGTGAGCATTGGAGACGCCGCCAACGATATAGGCTCAACGCAGGCCTATGTCAGTTTTGACGTTAGCGATATCCCTGCAGGCGCCGTCATCAGCAGCGCGCTTCTGCGCGTCTATCAAACAAGCCAAGCCAGCGGCACGAGTTACGGAGTAGATAACCTAGGCGCGGTTTTGGTTGACAATATTAGCTATGACGCCCTTGAGGCGAGCAACGAACTCTTTAACGCCTCAACCACTGGGACTGATATCGGACTCGGTCCGCTGGCCTCAAGCTACGCCGCGGATACCTGGCATGAACTTTCCGTGCTGGAATCCGCCAAGGACGAGTTTGCCCATTACCATAACGGAAAAATCCAGTTTCGCCTGTACCACAATATCGGCAACGACAACGACGATATCGCCGACACCGACGGCTGGGCCATGGGAGAAGATAGCGCCCATCGCCCGGAGCTCGTGATAACCTACACAAAATAGCTTATTCTCAAATCTGATAGGATGTGTTTCAAGCCCCTCTTTTGACAAAGAGCCTGCTGGGGGATAGAATGCCCCCAGCACCGTTTGCTCAAAGGGGAAATCATGTTAAAACGTAAAACCGGAATCCGCGCCGCTTTGTTCTTCTGCTTTATTGCCAGCCTGGTTCTTTCAGCCTGCTTTGTAAAAAAACACAGTGCCGTGGTTGAAATAGAGGCAAGCGTGACAAATGGGGTAGCACCTCTCTTTGTTTCATTTGAAGTGCCCCACGACTCAGAGGAATTCCATACCTATTCCTATAACTGGAACTTTAACGACAATCCTGCGTCCAGCTGGGCGAGCAATGGTTTGTCTAAAAACCAAGCCCGCGGCGCCCTTGCCGCCCATGTCTTTGAAAATCCGGGAACCTACCTAGTCTCGGTAAATGTCAAAACCGCCTCTGGGGAGCTCGCCCAGGGCAGCAAGGAGATAGTCGTCAGCGACCCCAACCTCGTCTACGCCGGGGAAGCTACAACCTGCGTCAATCCCTTAGGCGACGAGGATTTCAGCGCCGCGCCCTCAGGCGCGCGCAAGATACAAACAAACGACATCTCCAGCATTACCGCCTACGCAAACCCCGGTAGCCGCATCCTCCTAAAGCGCGGGGCAAGCTGGTCAACGGCCGGCATAAGCGACTGGCCGGAACACGGAGGCCCGGTAAGCATAGGCGCCTACGGCCCCGCAGCCGATCCGGACGCCTTCGGCATCTACGCCAACGCGCCGCAGATTAACATGAGTGCCGGAACTTTTTTGGATATTGGCCGCAAAAGCGATTGGCGCGTCATGGACATAAGTTTTTCAAATCCGGGAAAAAACGCCAACGTCATAGGCGGGGTTTATCTAGCCCAGCGTATCCTCATGCTGCACTTAAGCACCCGAGGCTTTGGAACGGCTATAGGATGGAGCCATTGGCTTGATCCCTCCGGTCCCCAGCTTGACCAGTTAGCATTGGTCTCCTGCGACATACGGGATGCCGGGGAACACTGCCTCTACGCCGGGAGCGAACGCCTGGCCCTTTTAGGCAACAACTTCCAAGGGGCGGACGACTCCCACACCGCCCGCGTCTGGCAGGCCTATAAGAGCGTTATCAGCTCCAATAGCTTTTCCGGATCCAGCTTGACAACAAACTCAGGCCGCCAAGCCCTCAAGTTGCACGGTCCAGGCGCAGAAGAGCTGGGATCTACCGCATGGGACCATCTGAACAGGCGTAGCGAATTCGTCATCGTTTCGGACAACATCTTTGGAAGCTCCGGCCCCTGGCCCGTCTCCCTCGGCCCCCAAGACGACGGCAAAGACGAGCGCTTAAGCGATATCGTTTTTGAGCGCAACCGCTACTGCGCTGACTATGGCGCAAGAAGCGCCCTTTCACTTGCCCTCGACACGGCATTCCTCTTTTATGGGCGCCGCATCAGCATCCGCAACAACGTCGTAGACGGGGCAAACTTCGGCCGCTACTTTACCGGCATCACGATACGAGCCGGTTCTGCATCCCCGAACCCGGAGGATATTTGGATCTACAACAACACTATCTACAAGCCAAACGATCCTGACGGCCAAGACTGGATAGGCATTTTTATAAGCTCAGGGGCTAGCAAGGTACAGGCGCGCAATAATCTCATCTCCTTCCCGGTAACCAGCTCCGGTTCTCAAACCATCATCGTGGACAATGGAAGCGCCACCATTAAATCCAACAACATCCTCAACGGAAACTTCAGCTTCGCAGACCCAGACAACGCCAGCCAGCCCATAAAGCGCTCCTTTGCCCTCAAGACCGGCTCAAGCGCCGCCATAGACAAGGGCTACGCCAGCGAGCGGGTCTTTGAGGATTTCTCCGGCACGGCACGGCCCCTGGGAAGCGGCAGCGACATCGGCGCCCTCGAGTCTTGGTAGGCGGGGGCAGAGAAAAGGCGATGGGCGTCCAGCAAGAATTCTTTGATCTCAGCCCCCAGGATCAGGACCCAGGCTCCTTAGTCCGCGTGGGCAGCCTGGGCGCGGAGCAGATGAGCCCGGCACAGGAAAAATTCAACGCCCTGGCTCGAAAGATAGAGGAACTGCGCGAGGCCATAGAAAAACGCGGCAGCATCTACGACTCCATCCTTTCCATAAGCGCAAAACAATTAGGCGGCCTTCCCCCTAAACTAGGCACCGCCTTTGAATCCATAGCCCTTTCCATAGACAAAGCCGCCTCCGGCTTTAAGCTGGGGGCGCGGCAAAGGGCGCTGGTTGGAGATCTTATACTCTTAAGCCTTGACCAAGCCTTCATGCGCGCCCCTGCCTCCGCGCAAGGGCGAGAGCTTTATGACCGCTGGAGCGAAACAAGCTATCTCCAAGAAATAGCCCTCCAAGAAGATGCGGAACAAGAGGTAGCCAAGGAAATCTACCAGCGCGTCTTCGGCAAAGAGCTCGACCCGGAAATACTAAAGGCCGGGCCTGAGGCTATCCACGCCGCTTTTGAAGCCGCCGCCCAAGCGCAAGCCGCATCACAAGGCTCTTCGCAAGGCCCTTCCCACGGCCAAAGAAAAGCGCGCGGCAAAAAAGAAAGCGCAACACAAGCACGGCAAAAAGCCGCCCAAGAGCTGGAGAAAAAAACAATCCGCTCCCTCTATCTTTCACTGGCCAAGGCCCTCCACCCGGACGCGGAGCCTGACCCAGGCGCAAAACTTGAAAAAGAAAGCCTTATGAAGGAAGTCATATCCGCCTATGAGGGAGGGGACCTCCATAGCCTCCTCAAACTTGAGGCCCAATGGCTCAACCGAGAGACATCCCGCCTCCAAGAGCTGTCGGAAGACAAACTCGCCCTCTACCTTTCCGCCCTCAAAGCCCAGGTCACGCAACTCAAGGCCGAGTACCAGGGCCTAGCCTACGCCCCGCGCTATCAAGGCGCTCAAGCCTTCCTCTGCGACGACCTTGAGCAAGCAAAAAGGCGGGTTAAAAAAGAAGCCGCCGGCATGAAGCGCATGCTCAAAATGCTGGATACCCTCCGCTTGGAATTCCTCAAACAGCAGGCCAAGGCCGACTTCCTCAGCTTGGTAGATATCTGCCTAGAGGAATTCTAAGCCTTCCAAGGGGAACCTTTCGTGAAAGGTTCCCCCCGGCCCCCCTTCCAAAGCAAATTCCAGAAAAAAATAAAAACATATACACGAAAATCAAAACCCGTCCGTCGATATAGCTGTAGACCATGAAAAGCGCAAAGGACAACGACAACAAAGACTCCCGGCTCAGGGTAGAGCAAACGTACCGTAGAGAAAAGCCACGCTTTCTATCACGGCTGCGCGCCGCCGGCAGAAGCCTGGAGGAAGCGGAGGACATCCTCCACGACGTGTACGTGGAAACCGTGGAGCGGATCAGCCTTGTTGCCGGGGTCATCAACCTCCCGGCCTGGATCAATTCCCTGCTGGGGCGCCGGATGATAGACGCTTGGCGCCGCGACAGGGTCAGAGCCGCCGCCGGGGAGACAAAGATAGCAGAAGAAACCCTCAGGGAAATCATCTGCGCCGTAGGCTTGGATCCCCAGGACCAGCTTGTCAGGGCCTGTCTCCTGGACGCCCTGGATGATGCCCTCAAGGCCCTGCCGCCCAAACAGCGGCAGGTAGTGGAAGCCCAGGTCTTTGGCGGCATGAGTTTTAAGGAAATTTCAGAGGCGACAGGGGAGAGCATAGACACGCTCTGTGCCAGGAAACGCTATGCCCTAGGCCGGCTTTCCGCCGCCCTGCGGCATTGGATAGACGAGTAGGAGAAGGAGGATCGGAATGCGTGAAGAAGAAGGAAAGGCGGGAAGGCAAGAAGAAAATTGTTGGGATGGCAAAAAAAACTCATCGATGGACCTGTGGTGGGAGGAGCGTAGTCTGGGCCAGAAGATCCTCTTAGGCATAGGTTTTGGCATCTTGGGCATTGGGCTTCTCTTCCTCTTTGGTTGGGTAGTCATGCTTTTATGGAATTGGCTTATGCCTGATATTTTCGGCCTTAAGCGCATCAGCTACTGGCAGGGTTGGGGCCTGCTTGCCCTCAGCTCAATCCTCTTCAAGAGCATGGGCTCTTCAAGCTCAAGCGGAAGCAAAAGCGACCGCAGGCGCAAAAAGGAACTCAGGCGTTATCTAGTAGAGGAATGTGAAAAAGATGAATCTAAAAAAGCACAAAAAGATAGCTTGGAAGATAGCCATGAATCTTGAATCTGCGCAGTTGACGCCTGCCGAACTTAAAAAGAGATCGCGGATCGCCGAGTTGTGCTATGTGGTTATAGCGGTGACGGCGTGAAGGCCCTCATCTGCGATCGCTACGGCGGGCCGGAGAATCTGAGGCTCGCCGATATAGAACGGCCCCAAGCCAAAGAGGGGGAAGTCCTGGTGCGAGTACATGCCGCGTCGCTTAACTCGGCGGATTGGCGCATGCTGGTAGCCGACCCCTTTCTTGTCCGCTTTATGGGCGGGGGCTTTCTTAAACCCAAGCAAAGGCCGGGAATAGACCTTTCCGGGGTAGTGGAAGCCCTAGGCCCGGGGGCAAAGCGCTTCAAGGTCGGGGACGCGGTAGTGGCGGATCTTTTTAACTATGAGCGAGGCTGCTTTGCCGAATACGCCTGCGCTCCGGAAACGGTATTCTACATCAAACCGCCCGCCCTCTCCTTTGAAGAGGCTAGTTGCCTCCCCCTCGCAGGCGTCACCGCCCTAACTGCGGTTCGCGACGCAGGCCGGGTCAAGCCGGGCATGAAGGTTCTTATCAACGGCGCCTCGGGTGGCGTCGGAGTTTATGCTTTGCAGATAGCCAAGTACTTTGGCGCAGAAGTCACGGCCGTCTGCGCTAGTGATAAATTCGATCAAGCTCGATCCCTGGGCGCGGATAGGCTCATAGATTATAGGGTTCAAGATTTTAGCCGCTTGCCTGAGCGCTATGATCTCATCCTGGGAGTCAACGGCAACGCTTCACTTGCGGCCTACAAACGCGCCCTCAAACCAGGGGGCTCCTACTTTATGGTGGGAGGCGGCAACAGGCAACTTTTCCAAGCTATGCTTTTAAGTCGCCTCGCATCCATCGGTGGGAATAAAAAACTCGGCTACGTCGAATCCCAGCCAAACCCCGCTAGACTGGAAACCCTCTGCCGTATAGCAGGGGAAGGGAAGCTGCGCAGCATTATCGATAGGACTTATAGCTTGGAGGAGGCCCAGGAAGCCTACACCGCCTTTGGCAAGGGGCATCTGCGTGGCAAGATCGTCATAAAAATATAGATACAGGGGCCGCCTGAGGGGCGGCTTGTTTTTTTCTTCTTGTAGGACTGGGCCCCATATAGTTAAAAAAGCCACTATCTCTAGGGGAGGGCTTGGGAAAACTCATTTTCCCAGCACCTTCTCCACAGCATCCCTACTCCGAACCTGGAAGGATTTCACG
Organism: Treponematales bacterium; assembly: GCA_041739325.1. Classification (GTDB taxonomy): domain Bacteria; phylum Spirochaetota; class Spirochaetia; order Treponematales; family JBGSOB01; genus JBGSOB01. Next base: position 15,300 of record JBGSOB010000117.1, on the reverse strand, counting down.
CAAATCGCGCCAAATCTTGGAAATCGTCCTTCTCCATGATATATTGGGGTCTGTCGAACAAATTTTATCGCAAAGGAAGATAGCCATGGGGAAGTACCGCCTTGTCCTCGCACTCATAGTTTTAAGTTTTACCGCCCTCTCTGCCGAAGCCCCTCGCCAGGCCCTCGTTATCGGCAACGGTAAATATGCCAAGGATGCCGCCCTTAAAAACCCCACGAACGACGCCAAGGCCGTCTCAGACGCCCTGAGAGCCCTCGGTTGGGAAGTTACTACCCTCATCAACGCGGACCGCCGCGCCATGATGAAGAGCGCCGCCACCTTCCGCGACAAGCTGAGCCAGGTAAGGGGCTCCACCGCCCTCTTCTTCTACGCCGGCCACGGCATGCAGTTGAGCGGTGAAAACTACCTCATACCCGTCGGCTCGGTTATCGAGTCTGAAGACGATATCCGCTCCGAAGCCTTCCCCATGGCGGAAATACAGATGGCGGTAGAAGATTCTGGCGCCTCAACCAGCGTCGTCATCCTAGACGCCTGCCGGGACAATCCCTTTGCCAAGAAGGGCACCCGTAGCGGCGCCAAGACCCGCGGTCTTTCCGTAGTAGCGGCGCCCATTACCGGCGGCACCGCCGTCATCTTTGCCACTAGCCCCAACGACGTCGCCCAGGATGGCGAGGGCTTAAACGGCGTATTCACCGAGGCCCTCCTCAAGTACCTACCCCAAGAAAGCCTCAAGATTGAAGACGTGATGAAGCGCGTTCGGCAGGAAGTCATGGTAAAGACCCAGGGCAAGCAGCAGCCCTGGTCAAGCTTCTCCATGTCGGACGACTTCTATTTCTCCGCCAAACCGAAAACGGCGTCACTCCAGCAGGAAACGGTCACAAAGCCGGCCGTCGCAAAGGCTGAAACATCGGCTTCCGCCTCGAATAGCCAGGGCGCGGGCAATCAAGATTCCGCATCCTTCCAAACCGCCTATGTTCTACCCTCTACCCTCTGGCTCAACGTGAACGGCCCGGCGGACGGCATAGAAGTAATCGTCAACGGCAAGAAACTGGGAGAAACCCCCCTTACCGTCAAGGTAGATCGGGTAGAGCAAAAACTAGAGCTTAAGCACCCGGATTGGAAGCCCTACGCCGTATCCCTCAAGCCGGATAAAGAAGTCCACATCAGCATTCAACCTCAAATGGAGCACAGCACGGCCTTCGTACTGCGCGATCTTCAAGGTCGGAAACTAGCCGCTGAAAACAGAATTGTCAGCGGACGGCGGCAGCGCAAGGCGAGCATCGGCATTGCCTGGGGCTCGCTTGCCGTCTTTGGCGTGGGCGGCCTCACCAGCATTATCGCCGGCGCCGACGCTTCCAGCTTGACTAAGAAACGCGAAGCCGCCGTAGACCCGGCAGAGTACGAAAGCCTCGACGACCGCCTTGCCGCTGCAAACGCCGCCTACCGCTTTGGTTCCAGCTTAAGCATCGTCGGCGGCTCCGTCGGCATCCTCTCCCTGGCACTCAGCCCCAATGTCAAAACCATGGAAAAGAACATCCTCAGCCTCGATGAGCAAATCGAAGCTCTTAAGGATAAACAATGAAACGCATCATCATTTTAAGCGCCTGTCTGGCAATCCTGGGCCTTGCCCTCTCCTGCAACCTTCCCGGCTGGGGGCAGCCGGACAATAACGCCAACCTTAGCTCCCTCACGCCCAGCCACGGCAGCCTCAGCCCGGCCTTTTCGGCATCCATTACCAATTATATCTTGGTCTTAGACTCTTCAGTGAGTGAAGTAATCATATCCGGAACCCCGGTTTCGTCTAGCTCAACCGTTTCCAGCCCTGTTACCTTAAGCAACATTGAACCCGGAATAATCCAAACGGCAACTATTACCGTTACAGCCCAGAGCGGCCTTATCAAGGCCTATACTATAGAAATAAGTCATTCCGATATGGCCGTCGAATTCACAAGTATTGAATTTGTTACCGGCTATGAAGGATCAGTCCCTATACCTGTTCTCAGACTGTCCTTTAGCCTTGACCCAGTAGGCCTTACGGCAGACCATATCACAATAACCGGCGCAACCAAAGGAACCTTGAGTGGGATTGGCCGGTCCCGCTCAATTCGTTTCTCCGACGTCACGATTGGCACTGATGAAAGTTTTATAGTTGCCCTAGACAATCCTGACAGTATTTTTATTACACCTAGCTCGCGGAGTTACTGGGTGCCTAATAATTATTACCTCGGCGTATCATCCATCCAAGCAGATGGGGAGAATGGAATTGCACCTACGGGATTTATTGAACTTAGCTTTAACGACTATCCGATGACGCTCAGCTCTGCGCACATTACTGTTACGGGTGCTACAAAGGGCGCCTTAACTGTCGGAAGTACAGCGTTAAAGCGGAAATTACAAATATCCAATATCACCGTCGGAAATGGCGAGAAAATCGGTGTTTCTCTTTCAGAACCACCGAGATACCGTTTTTCTACCATTCAATCCTTTGAAGTTGCCGTTTGGACCGGGCAATAAGCTGTCGCAAAAAAATCCTTAATCTCGAATGTATCGAGTGGTTCACTCCTAATCCGGATCCCATTTCTGGGATCCGGTAGGATCCATTCGTCATGATGATTTTTCAGTAATTGCTGCCTTATTTAGGCTTTTTCTTACAATGCCTTCTCAAGCCAATTCTACAATCCCGATATCAGCATCGGCACTGGCATAACCCTGAGTTTGAATATTACAATTCCCGTGTATTTTGCGATAAAGCATGCCTTTAACAGTGACCTTTATTGAGACTGTAAAACACGAGACTCTACAAAACTTAGGCCGCCCACCAAGGTTGCCCTTTTTTATCATAAAACAATGCGTAATACCCATACACTCAGGAAAAAATCTTAAGCATACAGATATACTATTAATGCCGTGCTATACTCTCTAGTACTGACTCAAAAAAATGCGAGTAAAACAACCCCGATCAAAAAATCGGGGGATTTAGGGGGAATTATGAAACGCATCATTATTTTAAGCGCCTGTCTGGCGATCCTTGGGCTAGCCCTCTCGTGCGACCTTCCCGGCTGGGGGCAGCCGGACAATAACGCCAACCTTAGCTCCCTCACATCCAGCCACGGCAGCCTCAGCCCGGTTTTTTCCGCCTCAACCACAGCCTACACCCTGAACCTAGACAACTCCCTCTCCTCGGTTACCATTCAGGGAACCCCGGTTTCATCCAATTCCACGGTCTCAGGCCCAATAACCTTAAGCGAGCTGGAGCCCGGCATTGCCCAAACCGCCACCATTACCGTTACCGCTCAGGTCCTAAAAGGATCATACTTTACACTTTTTCCTTACACCAGTGTAAAGCATGATCCTTTTAGGACCGAACTTCGCTACGAACGCCATCACAGCAGATAGGGTTCTCTATGCCCGCTGGCAAATCATCACCTATGCGGTGAGTTACGGCGTAGGGTTCGCCACCAACGGTAGCTTACCCTCGACACAGACAAAATTGCATGGAATTACACTGACCCTTGCCACAAACACGGGGAGTCTTGCGCGTACTGACTATAGTTTTGGGGGCTGGAATACTGCGGCAAATGGTTCTGGAACCGACTACGCTTCAGGTGGAAGCTATACGGAGAATGCTCCATTAACCCTCTATCCGCGTTGGATCCCCAATACCTACACTGTGACCTACAATAGCAACGCGAATACAGGTGGAACACCTCCCGCCAACCAAATTAAAACGGCGGATGTTCCCCTCACGATTGCTTCCAACAGCGGCCCCAACGCGCTAACCCGAACCTACTACGTCTTTGAAGGTTGGAGAACCGTCACCTATCCTGGCGGTACATTCTACCTGGAAGGCGCAAGCTATACAGCCAATGCCCCGCTTACCCTGTATGCCTCCTGGCTATCTCGAAGCCCACGCACCTTAAGTTTTGTTATCGAAAGTTCAATTGCAACCCTTTCCTGGTCTGCTCCGGAGGCACCCGGTACCTATGAGTACCAAGTGGAACGTGCGCCAAACGGTGGCACAGCCTGGGTTGTACATAGAGCGTGGAATTCTACGCTTTCAGCCTCGCTCACAACCTATCTCTACTCAGGGCAAAGCCCGATGCGCTGGCGTGTGCAAGCTAGGCTTATAGATACCCCAACAACAGAAAGTGAGTACGCAGTAGGTAGTCCTATCTATTATTAGTGCATTTACTCCAAGTGAGCTATAGCTTGGGTAAGACTGTACAAGGGGAGGAGGGCGAAAGCCTTCCTCCCCCTTTTTATTCCCTCGCCTACCCCAGCCCCTCCCCTTGCCAGAAAAGCCCGCCGGGCCTATGATTGCGCTTTAATCGCAAACCCAGGAGCAAACCTATGGACTACGCAGAACGCGAACTCACCCTCGTCCTCATCAAGCCGGACGGGCTTAAAAACTCCATTACCGGCTACATTCTCTCCCAGCTTTCCGGCTTCCACACCGGCCTGCACTTTGCCGCGGCAAAGATCGTGGCGGTAAGCGAAATGCTCGCCTCCGAGCACTACGCCGAGCACCGCGGCAAGTCCTTTTTCCCGCCGGTGGTAGAGTACCTCATGGGCAAGGCCCACTACCCCAAGGACCCGGCCGCGCGGCGCGTCGTCGCCCTCGTTTACCAAGGCCCCCAAGCCGTAACTAAGATCCGGGAAGTCTGCGGCCCCACTAACCCCCACGTGGCCCGCGAGCAAAAACCGGGCACTATCCGCTCCCTAGGCACCCTGGTAGACGTCCTAGACAAGGACGGTAAAACGGTGGACAAACGCATGGACAACCTCATCCACGCCTCCTCCGGCATCCCGGACGCGGAGCGGGAGATCAAGCTCTGGTTCAAGCCCAACGACATCCCCCCCCTTATGAACATCTACCCAGTTAGCGAGAGCGCCGAGTTCTACTTCTTTAAGGAAGGCAAGCTCCTCAAGGCCTACGAAGCCGGAGCAGTCCGCCTTACCGCCCCTGGGGACATAGTCTGGGCAAGCGACTACGAGGCCCTCAAGGCCTTGGATGCCGGAAAAACCCCGGCGGTGAGCCTTGAATCTGTGGCGGCCAAGTACCTTATCAACCACGCTTAGATTTTCTTTCGCCGGCAAGGAAGGGGCAGGGCCGGGCCCTTCCCCTTCCCCGCCCCCCTACCCCTTCCCGCAGCGAGCATATCGGGCTTTCTCGCCCACCTAGACTGGTCCCTGAGCTAGGCCCGCCCGCGGCGCTTTGTGAGGCCTTGGAGGAAGTTGCGCAGAAATTGATCCCCGCAGGGCTTATAGTTTTTTTGCCCGCTTTTACGGAAGAGAGCGTTGATTTCCGCCAGGGAAGGCTTAACGCCCACTTCTGCAAGGATAGCTTGAATGTCTTCATCGCGGAGCTCAAGGGCAACGCGAATAGCCTTAAGGATTTCGTTGTTGGAGAGCCGTTCCTTCGGAAGCGGGGCGGCAGGGCCTTCCCGCTTGCCGCGGCGGCTTTCTATAAAGCCGGACAAGAAGGCGCGCATGGAAGAGTCATCGCACTCGTGGTAGCCCTCCGCCTCTTCCTGTAAAAGGTAGGCGTCCAGTTCCGCCAGGCTGAGGCTTTTCTTGCCTGAGGCAAAGCAAGCTATCATAACCGGGTCGCTCATGTTGACCGCGTAGCGAAGGCGGCGGAGCACGTCGTTGTTGTTCATTACCACCTTAGTATAGCCGCGAAGGCTTGGCCTGAGAAAGGGCCTGCGCATGCATCCTGAGGCATCCTGCCTGAGGCATCCTGCCTGAGGCATCCGGATGAGGGGGCGTGGGCGGGGAAGGCGGGAGCCTTTCCCCCCACCTTTCTTCTTAAGGGAAAAGCTCTATTTTTTTTTCCGTTTTTAAGCAGGGCAAAGATGCGCTGGATGGAGAGTGCCGGTTTTTGCGAAGCCTCGCCCTTGGGCTCGGTTTCGCCCTTGGGCGCTGCAGGGGGGCCGTCCTGCCCCGGAAGGATGCGGGCGTGAATAAAGAGGTGGTCCGAGGGTAGCTTGTCGCGTTGCGCGCGATTAAGGGGTATCTCACCCTCGAGCACTCCCGCCTCCAGCACGGCGACGTCGCTGGAGCAGAAGATGTAGTCAAGCTGGCTAAAGCTGGGCTCTTTGCCAAAGTGATAATGGGTACGGCGTTTTTCCACCGGAATGCCCGCAGCCTCCAAAACGTCCCTAAAGGGCAGGGCAAGAAAGGCCTCGTACTCAAACTGCGCCTCGCCGCGGATGAGGATGCCGTTGAAGTCTCCCATGACCACGCAATTGAAGGGGCGCGCCAAGGCGCAAAGCCGTTCCACCTCTTTTATGCGTTGGCCGATACCACGATCCGGGCCGAACTGCGACTTTAAATGGACAACGAAGACCGCCAGCTTGCCGCCCTCCGGCCCTAAGTCCAAGCGCAGGAGGTTGCGGGAAAAGGAGCCGCTTTGGTTGCGCGCCTGGGCCTGGGGAAAGCGCCCCTTCTTAAGAAGTGCCCCCACGAAGATGCCGCGCCGCGAGTTTTCCTCGTGAAGGTAGCAGTCGTATGCCTCATGCAGATAGATGCGGTTGAAGGCCGCCAGGCTTTCCATGCCGCCCACCTCGCAGAGCCCAACAATGTCAAAGGCTTGCGCCAGAATGACGCGCGCTATCTCGGCTATCTTTTCCCTTTCTTTGTTGGGGTTGTAGATAGATGAATTCATGGCCAGGTAGACGTCTTGGTCCAAGGCCTCCAATTCCGCGCGGCTGTAGCGGGAGTCTAGGAGGAGGTAGAAGTTTTCCGCGTTGAAGGACGCTATATGCAAGCTGTTGTTCACGCCCATGAGTCTACCTCAAGGCTTAAGCTTTACGCAAGAAAAAGCGCAGGTATGGGCGGGAGCCAGGGCTTGATTACTTCACCAAGCGCGGGGCCTTTCCAGCGCGATCATTTGAGCGCTGGAGGGGGTTCGGGGGGTATCCCCCCGACGAGCAGATCTAACGCTGCGCTGCGCTTGCTAAGACGCGTGCCGATGTTTTTTCCTGCCACCCGCCCTCAGGAGAAAAAGCCAGCCCTGGCGCACGCGCATGGCTGCGCAGGCAAACTGGAAGATCGTATTAAGTGAGGCCTTTAATGCGTGGCTACCTTAGCGCTCAGGCTCGGGGTATCAAAGCAGCGCGGGTGCCGGGGAAAACAAGGGCCACAACGATTAGGCGCGGTATACCATATCAAACCCGTACCATACTTCGAAGTTGCGCCGGGTTGTGGTCCTTGTTTTCCCCGGCAGGCCCTGCGCTTTTTAGTCTTCTGAGCCTGAGTGTTATGGTACATACGCTGGCCCCTGGTTGCGTAGGCTGACAATTACACTATGTAGTTTCCGTCTTCTTTGTTGCTGGCATCTAGGGTCTTGAACGCGGCTAGGCTCTGTCCCTTAGATCTGACGAGGAGGAGTGAGGCTAGTAGTTGCACGAAAAAAATGGGGGCAGTCGGGGAATTCACAAAGAGAGCGCTCCGAGTCTGGCAAAAAAAGCTCCAGCGCGCATGGGGTAGCAGAGGACAATTTTCCTTATCCGTAACGCAGGCTATTTGGATGCCCTTAGCCTTGGCGGCCTCAACGGCTTCTAAAACCTCGCGCACATAGTAGGGAAATTCAAAAACGATGAGAATGTCGTCCTTACGCATGCGGCTCACGTGGTCGCGTAAGAGCAAGCGCTGTTTTGTGACGGCCTCCGCCCGAATCCCCGCCAGCTGAAGGCGCGTTGCCAAAAGCTCCGCGAAAAAGGCTGAGAGGCCCCAGCCCATAACGAATATTTGCGGAGCGTCATGAAGGGCCAGCACGAGGTCGTCTAATTTTTCCCGGTCAAGCCTTGCCCAGGTTCCCTCCAGGTTGTGGATATCCTCACGGAAAATATCGTCAAGCAAGTCCGGCGCGCCTTCTTTGACTCTCAGTAAAAGTTTGTCGGCAAGTCCAGAATTGAGGATAGTCTCTTCCTGAAGGACCTTACGAAAATGGGCAAAGCCGCTAAATCCCACTAATCGGGAAAATCGAAGAAGCGTTGTTTTTGATAGATCAAGTTCACGCGCAAGCGCTTCTATCGGTGTGAGGGCGAAGGCGCGGGGATCGCGCAAAATGAGATCCAGAATCCTACGCTCAGAGCCCGTCATTCCTTCCTGCATCCCGGCAAGGGACTGGATCAAGCCCTTGCCGGCCTTTGCGCTCTTTTTGACCTTACTCAAGCGGAGCTACCAACCCGTCTGACCCGGTATAGATATAGGCGTCGGAGACATAGCCACCGTCTATATGGTCCCAGATATTCGTTGTTCCATAGGTACCCGACACCGTGGTGCCATAGGTTTGGGAGTAGATCTTAACCGGCGCGCCGTCCGCCACCGAACCCACGGCAGCGTAGCCGGTTCCCGGGCCGCTGCGAATAGTAAGGGGAGCGCCAGCTGTGTTCACATAGTAGGCGTAGTTCTTGCTGGTAATATTAGCCTTTGCGTAATAGCCAATCTTGCTTCCATTGAAGTAGATGTACTGGACAGCGTTATCTAGCCTCTGCTCGTAGTGCAGATGGGTAGCAAGGGAATAGAGGGCGCTCGAATGACCGCAGGTACCGATCTTTTGTCCCCGGCTCACCTTCTGCCCGGCGGAAACGCTTCGGCTGTTGAGATGGCAGTACCATGTCGTCCAGCCTCCGCCATGATCTATGACAACGTAGTTGCCGTATCCGGAGCTCGTGGAATAGGTGGAGGTTTTTACCGTACCCCCGAAGGAGGCAACGATCGTTTTGCCTAAGTCAGCTTCTGCCGTTGAGCCCCAGTTTAAGTCCGCCGCCAGGGCGGGATTGTGGCCGCTCCAGGTGGAGACGCTCCAGCTTTCTCCGGCTGGAACGGGCATTTGGAAAAGTGGCCGCAGGGCTCGGCTCTCAGCCTCGGGCAGGCCGATATCCCCCTCTGTTGCCTTGTCCGCGCTTACATTGGGCAAGCCCAAAGAACAAGAAGACACAAAAACCGCCGCGATCAACAGGGAAATCCAGAACAGTTTCTTCATAAGATGTTCCTCCACTTTTCCGCCTCGAGATGATTGTTTCGACCGAGTTACATTTCTACCCTTCTATGTAACTATTATTACATTCTCAGGTAGATATTGGAATCTGTCAATAAAAAAATCGCATACAGCCTTTTTTTAGGAAGGTAGGGCAGGATACCCGCTTTTACCCTAGCTGAATACAAAGCTCCCAGGAGCCGTAGTTCTTCAATTAAAAGCATCGACATCCTCCGTGGCTCTCGCGCAGGGTTACGGCGAGCAAGCTATCGGAAAATGAGGCCAAAATCCTGAACCTCGCCGATAGCGGAAAAAAACAATTCTTGACATCGATTTTTCATAGTATTACTCTTACTGTAAGAGGAAGTCATGAGAGTAACGCAAAAAGGACAGGTAACGATACCCCTCAATATCCGCATCGCCCTCGGAATCAAGGAATCCACAGAAGTTGAATTCAGCTTAGAGGGCGACTATGCCGCACTAAGGCGCAGCGTCCATCCCGAAGCGGTCGCCCAGCGTATTGCAGCCTATCGGGGAAGCGCCGACGCGGGCATGAGCACCGAGCAAATACTAGCCCTCACGCGCTCATGAAAGAAGCCTTGGTCGATTCTAGCGTCATTCTAGATATCTTCACTTCAGACCCGGTCTTCTATGAGAATTCATTAGCGGCCTTGAGTCTCTGGGGCGCAAGCCACGAGCTCTGCATTAACGATATTATCTATGCTGAAGTATCCGTTGGCTTTAAGCGTATCGAAGATTTAAATACAGCCTTAGGCGCCTGCGGCTTCATCCATCGAGCCATTCCCATGGAAGCTCTCTTTCTAGCGGCTAAGGCTTTTCAAGCCTACCGTAAACGCGGGGGACAGAAAACAAGCACCCTGCCTGATTTCTTTATTGGTGCCCATGCCGCGGTAAAGGGCATTCCACTCATCACTCGAGATCCACATCGCGTTAAAAAAGCGTATCCCAGATTGGAATTGATTCAGCCTTAATAAGCTGCGCAGCCCTGCGCGAGAGCCAGGGCTAAAAAATCATAGGAGCGCGGGTCCTGGTGGATAAAAAATCCGTCTCGACGATTAGGCGCATTGTGGCCATATCGAAGCTAAACCAGAGTGCGCCAAGCGCCGGGGCGAGACGGATTTTTTATCCACCACCCACGCTTTCAAAGATCAGGTAAGCCCTGGCTCTCGCGCAGAGTTGCAGCAAGCCACCTGTCGGAGAATGATGCGTAAAGTAGAATGTGTGCCTATGCTCCTTCCCACGCGCGCCGAGAATCAAAGCAGCGCGGCTGCCAGGCCCCACGCTTTTTATTATTTTACGCGCGCGTGGGAAGGCACAAACGCGGGCATCTAGCTCGCTCCTTGATGAATAGACGCGGCTACAGCTAGGCACTAGAATAGCGCCATGGACAAGCACGCACGAACAGAGGAATCAGGGGCTTTTATCAAGGCCCTTCACGAGGGCGATAGGGCGGGGGTGATGAAGGCACCAAAAACCGACCTTCACAACCACGGGCTTTTAGGCGGCAAGCTGGAAGAGTACCAAGACTTCTGCGGCCATCCCCTTCCCCGCCCAGGGGAGTTCAAGGACTTCCAAGAGTTCGATCGCTACATCCTCGTTGACTTGATTCGCCACCTCGATGACAAGCCCGTATCGGTCATCCAAGAGCATATTCTTCAGCTTTTTGCCCTCACCCTGCGCAGCGCGCGCAGAAACGGCGTCGTCATTATAGAGCCAAGCCTGGACTGCGGATTCATCGATACCTTCGGGGGCGATTCAGCCGCAATGACCAGGGCATTTACCAATGTAATCGAGCTTGAAGGCGGGGGTATCGATGTCAGGCCCGAGTTGGGCGTCGCACGACAGATGCCGCGGGCGGAGATCGAGCGCCTCGTCCTGCCCCAGTTGGAAAGCGGGTTTTTTAAGTCGCTCGACATCTATAGCGACGAGCGCCTAGGCGAGCTTGCCGACCTCGTCCGGGTCTTTAAGCGCGCCGGTGAGTTGGGCATAAAAAAGAAGGCCCACGCCGGCGAACTCCGCGACGCCGACTTCGTGCGGCAGAGCGTAGAAACCCTTGGGCTGGACGCCGTCCAGCACGGCATCGCCGCAGCCCAATCGCCTGAGGTCATGCGCTGGCTCTCGGAACGCGGCACCCTCCTCAACGTCTGCCCTACCAGCAACATCAAGCTCAAACGCGCCGCGGACTACCGCAGCCACCCCCTGCGAACTTTGATAGACAACAGTGTGCGCTTGAGCATCGCCTCCGACGACGCGCTGGTTTTTGAAAGTGAAGTAAGCGACGAATACCTCCATCTGTTTTCCAGCGGCGGCTACGCGGCGCATGAGCTTGACGATATCAGGTTGGCGGGATTAGCCGGCTGATCGGCATCCGCATGGTTCAGGCTATCCCTGTCCGAACCATGCAGATGTTCAACCTAAAAAAATCGCCCCGGAATAGACGACAAAAGAGGTATGGTGTCGATGTTGCGCGCGCCTATGAGAGCCAATTGGTAGCGGACCATGGCCAGTGGCAGCTGAGGGTTCGCCACGTCGAGCTGAACCGAGTATTCCGTGTAATCCCTGCCGATCGTGACCGTGGGCTCGTCCCCGAAGAGGTTTTTTTCGCGCAAATACCGCTCTACGTCCGGGCAATCACCGGATTTCACGTTGAACATGAGGAGGACTTTCGTCTCGGCGTTCAGCGCGCCCTGAAGGTTCATTAAGAACATCTCAAGCAGAGCCATCTTTTCCGGCTCGTCGCGCAGGCCGGAGCGTATCCAGATGCTGGATTGGGACTCAAAAACCGTCTCGAGCACGCGCAGTCCGTAGTTTGCCAAGGCGCTCCCGCTTTGGGTTATTTCCAGCCCCAGGTCCGCGCCCAGGTTCTTGATCTTCGCCTCGGTTTTCCCCCAGGTCTCGTAGATGAGCACGCCGCTTTCTATCCTGGGCGGCGTCTTGTATTTCTGCACCGAGTGCTTCATGAGGGCCGGGTCAAAACCCTGATCCTTCATGGCGCAGAGAATCCAATCGAGGGCCGTATAGGGCATCTCGGTCGCTATAGTAAGCAGCTTCCGCTTGGAGAAATGGTCCCGCAGAAAGGAAAGGGTGTCGGCATGCTTATCCGCAGCGTCGACGATGCCTACCAAGCGCACCTGCCCGCGGTTAAGGGGGAGGAGCCGCTCTAGCCCAATCTGTTTCCCGAATTCATAGCTGAGCTCCAACTGCCGCTCGCGGATCCAATCATCGCCGGCTATCGCCACATCCAGTTCGGAAAGCCCCAATTGGCAACCGAATTCCTGAGGTCTGCCGTCCCAGCCGAAAAAATAGGGAATTGTCGGAAAAGTGCTCGGCCCGCCGTCCTGGTAACCCTTGGACTTGAATCCCGCTTGCTCGAGGAGGGTGATGAGGTTCCCCCCGCGAGACGCGGATGCCAGGGATCCGGCGGGCATGCCAATAATGAGTTTAGTATCCATAGCCTCTACTCCTCTACCCAGACGAGGTCATCCGCCTTGCCGATTTTCCGGTAGTAGCAACTCGTATGCGCGCGCCCGTCCGAGCGCTTGGCATGGCAGGCGCCCTGGCCTTGAGGCGTGACTAAAAAAAGGAGGGAGTTCAGCTCGCAATTGACCCGTATCTCATCGACCTTGAGCATATCCCCGCTCGTGAGGCCCTTTTTCCAAAGCTCGTTCCGGCTGCGGCTCCAATAGGTGGCGTAGCCGCTCTTTCTTGTCTCCTCAAAAGCCTCCCGGTTGACGAAGGAAAGGATCAAGACCTCCTTTGTCTTGGAGTCCTGGGTGACTACCGGAAGAAGCGCCTGTCCCTCGGGCCCGAAGTCGATAGCCAGCTCAGTTGCATTTTCTTTGCTCATGAAAGCTCCCTGCTGAAAGATCCCCTATTCTTAGGCTAAAGCCGCGAATCCTGCAAGCCATGGGGGCGGGGCAGAGGCGCGGCTTGCCGTGAAGGATATGCGCTCCCTGCCGATAAAGCCCTCTCTCTCCACCCGGTCCATAAAGGTCTCGAATCCCTTCCGATGCTCGCAGACTGAGTAGAAAGCGATAGGCTCCGAGCGGGGATCCAGCTGGGCAGCGGCAAGCAGCAAGGGAATTTCTTCAGGGGCGCAATAAGCGCCGGGGTAGCTTAAGAAAGACTCAGCCAGTTCTGCCAGGCGCCGCGTTCGGTCCCTGCCATCCCTGATTTTGATGCTGGGGATGCTCAGCGAAGATAGCCTTTCTTTTAAAGCCAGGTGCGTTCCGGCAAGCATGCCCAAGAGCCCCAGCTCCGCCCCGCCGTACTTAGAGCGATAATCGTTGAATATCACCGTTCTTGCCAGGACGATGGAGCATCCCGCATAGACCTGCTGCCGGCCGATGCTCTGGCCAAGTTGGATCCGAAGCGTCTTCATGGCCCTCATTCCTTTTGTCGGCCCGATTGAGGCGGTCTGCCCCTTCAATTATCGACAGGAGGGGCGGAATAGCCGTATCGCGCCAAACAAGGGGGAGCGCATGTCTGTGCCTTTCCACGCGCGCGTAAAGTTTATAAAGCGCAGGGCCTGCCATGGTAAAAAGATTGGCCCGCTAACGCGGCGCTACGCTTGCTAAGACGCGTGCCAATTTTTTTACCATGTCACCCGCGCTATGAAGACTTCTGGTGCGCGTAGGAAGGCACACACGAGTGCTCTGGGCTAACTGCTGGCTAAATGGTTGCGGTCCTCGAGCTCTTGGTCCTCGCCAGCCAAGAGCTGGCTCTGGTCCACGGCGCTCAAATGATCGCGCCGTATACTATAGCTCTCTTTAAATATTGCTTATCCTAGTAGCAATTTGATATTATTAATTGTCCTGAGCACTATATCTTCTTCTGCTTTTCCAATGTATTCAACTTCTCGTATTGACCAATCAAGGCTCTTTAATTGATCTGATAGTATCACCCCGTCAATTTTTTTTGTTTTAATTTTTACCTCAAATGGATATTCCTTTATTTGCGATGTTATTGGACAGAAAAGCCCTAATTTTGTTTTTTCATTATATGATTTTATTGAAAGCGTAATTGCTGGCTTTTTCCCTTTTTGTTCATGACCTGATTGTGGCGAAAAATTAAGCCAAACAATATCACCCTTATCTGGTACATAGTATTTCATTACCAGGCCTCATTCCCCACTGAAAAGCCGCTATCTATTTCTTTATGTATATTGTTTTCGTTAATTTTGGAAATATATTCTTCTAGAATTGGCCTTTTAGGGGAGATTATAATTCTTTTACCGTCTTCCTCTATAACAACCGCAGAACCATCTTCTAGCTGAAGTTCCTTCAATATGAGACTTGGAATTCTAATCCCGATGCTGTTACCCCATTTAGACAAAGTGGCTTCCATACATTCCCCCTACCTGTAGTATATCCATTGTATATCTATTTGGCAAGGAAAAAAAAGGGGGCATTTACTTACTGAATATGCATTCATTTTAATTGCGTACAACGATTTTTATCCAGGAAATGGGTATAGGCGTAAAGGGCTCCCTCCATCTGTCCTGCGCAATCAGTGCTGGAGCGTACTATTTCCTGAATGTGGACAAGGGTATACTGAAGCGAGCGGGAAAGATCCAGGGAATCCAGGTAGTAAGCCCCTTCGAATTCATAGAACAGGAGGACTGAGATGCGCAGCGATGTACTCATACGACACGAAGGCTTCCTGGCCCTCTTCGATCGCCTTGGCCCTGTGGAGGCTGAACGCTTCATAGCCATGGTCCGCCGTTACAATTTTGATTACACCACATGGCGGAAAGGCCTCTGGGAAAATCAGACGGTGGCCGAACTCTCCGATACTGCCGCACGCTACTGGGAGCGCAGGAAATAAGCCTCCCGGAACCTAAAACCTTTTTCTGGCCAAAACTAGTTTACTAAACACGATTTCCGTCTTCACATCGTAGAACCATCTATTACGGGTTTCTCGTGAACACGACCATCGTTGCCGTTCCTGTCAAGGCCAACAAACAGCCCCCGGCGCCGTACTCGGTGCCGGGGGCTCAGGAGCGCTATCTGCCCAGTAAGGATTTCTCCCGATGCGCCGGGCTACAAAGCCTCAGGCCTCAGGATGAGGGGTTCTAGGGGAATCGCCAATCCTTTAGGATTGGCGCAGGCGTGAGCCTTTTCCCCTAGATAGCTTCTTACTTCAAATACAGCTCTTTCTTCTCGTAGTGCGTGTGCAGGAGCTCGTGGGCCTTGTGGCTGTTGGGCTTGTCCAGGAACTCACTATACACCTGGGTGATATAGGGGTTCTGGTGCGAACAGCGATAGGTGCTCTTGACGTCGTCCTTGTAAAGG
>JBGSOB010000110.1:0-32667 GCA_041739325.1 Treponematales bacterium | reverse complement strand
GCTTTACCACCGCCCCTCCTCAAAAACGCGGTTCCCCCTCGCTCCGAAGTCCTCGCCGCGGTTAACGCGGCTCCGGTCTTCTCCGCTACCCCCTTGTAGGGTTTTGCATCAAGGGGGAACCGCAATTATTTCTACTCTACTGATCTGGATGGTCATGGCCAAGAGCCATGACCGGCGCAACGCATTGCGCCTCCATCCAGCAGAACGGCTCGTTGCCGTTCTGTCCCTCGGCCAAGCCTCACGCGGTTGAAGGGCTTTCCAGTCGCGGTCTCCTGAGGAGCCCGCTCCCTAAGCACTTTCTAGCAACCGCGCGGGGTCTTGGCCTACCCCCTTGCACATTTCCGCGCCAGGTCATGGAGCTTCGCTGGCACAAAGCCCACTACTTTATATGCAGAGTTTTTTGAGCAAAGCCCTTGCGCTTCTTCACAAGTTTGGTAAAAAATGCAAACCGCTATGATTAAAATAAACACAACCGCAAAGCTCACGGGAATCAACATCAGTGGTCAGCTTGATGATTTCGACGAACTCTATGAGAGCCTCAACAAGATCATCTCGCGCTTCGACGTTAATAAAGACGGAAGCCCCAAAGAGACTAAGGAAGGAAATCGTCTCCTTGGTTTATCCTATGATATTCGGCATTGCATTATGTATGCCCACTCTCAAGCAGAAAACGAAGAAGACGCCCCTCCGCTAGAGGCAACCGTCTCTGCCCGTATCATCCAATATCCCAAGGCCGCTTCCAACGATAATACGCTAAACAAGGAAATAGCCAGCGGAGTCTCTCCTCCTCCGGATGGCTTTGCTACTAGCAAAGAAGAAGCATCCTTCAACATCCTCTGGCCTGAAGCCCTCTACCAGGTTTTCCTCATATCCCATTACCTTGGAGGCTATTTTTTACTAGGCTACTCAAAGGATAGAAAACACCTTGACTGGAGCCCTGAGTGGGCTTTTCTCAGGCTTTATCAAACCAAGGTACTAGACTGCTTCTATAAAACAATCCCAACTAATAGGGGTAAAACCATCGCAAAAACAATCATGGAAGACAGCTGGTCTATCTCTATCATCCCGCAATACGTCGACAGTTTAAATTCCAAGTATCTCATGACAAAGTTGGAAAAACGGCCGGGGGTTTTAGCCCAACTTCCCAGAAAACTCCTCTCATTAAACTCAGATTGCGTTGAGCTTGAACGCTCATTGAAAACGGCGGCGCTGGAGAGGGGCTGCGATATAGCCGAGCTGGCGCTTGAGCTTCCTTGGCCGGAAGAGATAGAGTGGTAGGCTATGGACTCAAATATTCGACGGGAAGATATTCGGCCTGGAATGAAGGTAGCTATCGTGCAGAAAGAAGACCAAGGTAGCGGAAGGCTCACCGAGGGCATCGTGCTCGATATACTCACAAACTCCGCAAACCATCCCCACGGCATCAAGGTGCGGCTTGAGAGAGGCCAGGTAGGAAGGGTCAAAGCCATCCTCCCTGCTTGATCCCAGCCTCGAGCCTTCGCGCCTGCCGCGTAATAGGCTAGAAAGCGCGGGACCTGGCCGGAAAAAAGAACAGCTCACTGGTCCTCGCTTCGCTGCGGGAATCGTTCGCCGTTCTTTTTTCCGCCCACCCACGCACTAAAGCCCTCAGGTGCCAGGCGCGAAGGCTTGAGGCCGGCGGAAGCAAGCCGCTATCCCAGCCTCAAGCCGCCGAGCCTTGTGCTTTTACGGCTTTTAGGCATGGGTGACGGAAAAAAATGAGCGTAGTGCGTCTTAGCAAGCGTAGCGCAGCGTTAGCACCGTCCGTCGGGGGGATACCCCCCGAACCCCCTCCAGCGCTCAAATGATCGCGCTGGAAAGGCCCCATGGCATTCCTAAGCACAAGGCTCGGCAGCTTGAGACGAGAGCTTCTTCGCGCTATACTCAGCCCATGTTCGCAACCGTGGTTTTTTTTCTTGCCTTCCTTCTCTTCTTCCCCGGCATCTCGCTCATAGTCCTTTCCCGCACAGCTCTCAAAAAAAGCAGAGCTCGTTTTTTCACTGCCATTGTTGGTTCGGTGCTTGTCCTGCCCTTAGCTCTCCTACTGGCGCTTATCGCGGTAAACCTAAGCATCCAAAGCATCCAAAACATTCAAGAAAAAGGCCCGCTTTTTTTAGCTATAGAACGCGGCGACTTAGTTGAGGTCAAACGGCTTTGCCCGAGTCGTTTTAAGCCAAACCAGCCAAACCAGACGAACGGCCAATTCCCCCTCCTCTTCGCGATCGACAAAGGTAAAGAAAAGATCGTCGCCTACCTCCTTGACGAGGGGGCTTCGGTCGCCGTGAAAAACATCTGGGACATGGACGCCCTCTGCATAGCTGCGATGGGAAAAGACAAAGAGAAGGCTATACGCGTCTGCCGTCTGCTGATGGAAGCAGGCGCGTCGCCCAACGCCCAGGCGCCCGGAACAGATAGCGCGCTTATCTATGCGGCGGAGGCTAAAAACCCGGAACTCGTCTCCCTCTTGCTTGAGCGGGGCGCAAACCCCAAGCATCGGGGAATAGACTTCAAAACCGCCCTTCACGCCGCCAGTAGCGCGCGCTCCATAGATAGCGTAAGCGCCCTCTTGCAAGCGGGAGCGAACGCGGATGCAAAGAACGCCGAGGGCCTAAGCCCTATATATCTCGCGGCCTCTTTTTTTGATAGCGCTTACGACAAGCCAACCAGAGCTGATGCGCGCGCGATCTTCCACATCCTTTTACCGCTTACAAAAGACCTGACACTGCGCGACGGACAAGGTCAGGCTTTGGAGGATCTGTGCGGGAGCCCCGAATTCTCCGCCGAGCTTGCGGCGTTCCGCCGGTTCGCGGCGCTAAAGCGGCGGCGGCAAAATTGAAAATAGACAGGAGAGCCCATGCTCGCTAAAAAAATCATCGGCCCAAGCTGCTATCTTTCCCCCTACGACAGCCACTACGCCCCCAAGTTTTTCCAGTGGGTCAACGACCTTGAGGTTACCAAAACCATGCTCCTTTTTTCTAAAGCCATTTCCCTCGCGGAGGAAACAAAGATCATGGAGGAACTTGGCAAAGAGCACGCCTACATGATCGTCGATTCACGCAATGATGAAGTGATCGGCGGCTGCGGGCTCTTTGAAATCAACCACCTTAACGGCACGGCGGAAGCCGGGATTTTAATTGGGGATAAAAGCCAGTGGGGCAAGGGCTATGGAACGGAAGCGCTACGGCTTTTATGCGGCTATGGCTTTGATTTTCTCAACCTCGGAAACATCATGCTCCAAGTCTACGAATTCAACCAGAGGGGAATGCGCGCCTATGAAAAGGTCGGTTTCAAGGAAATGGGAAGGCGGCGTTCGGCGCTTCGCCAGGGCGGCCGTCTCTACGATATCGTCTTTATGGATTTAAGGCCGCAGGATCTCCAGCGAGCTACATGATGGGTTTTCTGCTACCTTCGCAGCGCGCGCGCCTCGCTGGAACGGCTCTCGCCTTGAGGGCAAAATCGCTCATCGCCTATCTTATTTTTTTGAGTCTTTTATTCGGCGCAAACATAGATATAGCCGAGGCACAAGCCAAGGGCAGCGACCCTGACAGGCCGGGGGCAGACTTTCTATGCGAGTACATGCAGGCAAAGGGGCTCAACGGAACCATGGTCCTGGAATCCCTCAAGAGCGGCAAGCGTTACGTTTATGACAAAAAACGCAGCGCTCAAGAATTCCTTCCCGCCTCCACTTTCAAGATCCTCAATAGCCTCATCGCCCTTGAGCTCGGCGTCCTCCAGGATGCGTCGCAGACCATAGGCTGGGACGGGAGGGACTACGGCCTCGCTGCATGGAACCGCGATCAAAACCTGGAAAGCGCCCTCGCTTCATCCTGCGTTTGGTTTTTTCAGGAACTGGCGCGTCGGATCGGCGATAAAAAATATCAAGACATCATGCAAAAGACAGGCTATGGCAACGGGCTGCGGGGGGAAAACCTTGACAGCTTTTGGCTGGACGGGGATCTGCGGATAAGCGCCCTGGGACAGATCGAATTTCTCAGGGCATTCCAAGCCCAGACCCTGCCCTTTAGCAAGGAAAATCTAAACCTAGTTAAGAGCCTTTTACTCATTAAGGAAGATGCGGGCTACCGCCTCTATGCCAAGACCGGCCTAACCCTACGCGTTCCTCAAAAGCTGGGTTGGTACGTCGGCTTCCTAGAGAGTTCTGAGGATGTCTGGATCTTTGCCTGCAATCTCGACATTCGCAAACCGGGAGAAGAGGATTTCCGCCAGGCTATCTGCCGCCAAGCATTCAAAGAGCTTGGAATCTTTCCTCGTGACTATAAGCTTCTCGAGAAGCCCCGATGACGGCCTTCAGCCTAGCCCTAGCCCTTGGGGCGGCGGAGGGCGTTTTCCTAGCGGTGCTTCTCTTCCTCAAAGCCGGGAAGGATCCCCTGCCCAATCGAGCCCTCGCCGGGATACTTGCCCTCCTTTCCACGGCGATGCTAGCCCACGTCGTCGGGCATCTTACACCGCTGGCGTCGGACATCCATCCCGTCATAATCACGGCTCTCTTTGGCTGCGTTGCGCCCCTTTTCTACGCCTACATTAGGCTAAGCCTCCCCAGTCCGCCACTTAAACGGCGCACAGCGATCGCCCTTTGGATGGCTCCCCTCCCCATTCTGGCAACCGGCCTCCTCTCGCGCTTTTTCACGGATCCGCTCGTCGGCATACTGCAAACGACTCAGGACCTAGGATTCGTCGCATCCGCAGTCCTTTTCAGCATCGCCGCCATAGTGCGCCTCATCAAGGCAGGCAAAGAAAGCAACGCGCTATTCACCCGCCCCCTCAGGCTATGGCTTACGGCTTTCACTGCCGCCCTCTCTTCCTTTTGGTTGCTGGCCCTTCTGGGAGAATACGCATTCAACTGGGAAAACTGGGACATAGTCTTCTCTCTCTGCGGTTTAGCCATCCTTTTAGTCGGCAACTACGGCTTCCTCCGCCCAAGCGTTTTCTGGGACCGTCGTGGAGAAACGGAGAGAGCCTCCGCAAAGGTTGAAACGGCAGCCGGGGGTGCCCTGCCCAAATATAGAAAATCCGGCTTGCCGGATTGGATGGCGGAAAGATATCGGGACAAGCTCGTGGCATATATGACAAAGGAAAAGGCCTTCACAAACCCGGATCTCGGACTCTCCAACCTGGCGCAAAGCTTGGGCATAGCCCAACATCACCTTTCACGCACGATCAATCAAGAACTCGGTGCGAGTTTCTACGAGTATCTCGCCGTCCTCCGTGTTGCCGAGGCTAAGCGCCTCCTTGAAGACCCTGCGTTAAGGGAGCTGGGCATGGCGGACATCGGCCTCCGGGCGGGCTTTAACAGCATCTCAACCTTCAACACAGCCTTCAAGCGCCTCTGTGGAAAAACCCCCAGCGAGTATCGAGGGGAAATTCTTCGTTCCCCATCGGCTCGATAGCACCGGAAGCATCTCTAAGGCATATTCCTTCACAGGTGCCACAGTGGCGCTCGGCAGCCCTTAACGGCTCGCCAGATGGCATATCCAAGGAGTATCAATTGAAAAGCAAGCTACTATTCCCCATCCTCACGGCCGCCTCAGCCGCGGCTACCGTCGCGGCCTTTGCCCTTGACAGTGAATTCTTCATGCTGCCCCTCGTAATGGTTACCGAGATAATCATTGCCCTCTGGCTCTTCCGCCCCGGCAAAGAATCTTCTCCGGAGGGCAAGGCTGCCTTCGCGGCCATCATCGCCTTTGGCGCCGTATCGGTCCTTATGAGCTTCGCACTCTCCCTCCTCGTCCCGGTCTACGGCCAGGCCTGGGGCCTCGAGGTTCATCCAGAAGACTTAGGAGGCGTCATCCATCCTGCTGTCAACGACGGGAGAGAAAACTGTGCGCTGGGCAGCATCGTCTATCTCATCTACTTCGGCATCAACGGGTGGCAGCGCTTGAGAAAGTCGGCAAAAGCGAAGGTCGGGGTGCGCTCTTGAGCTAAGAGCCTGAAGGTTAATGCTACATTAAAGATCAAATGAGGAATGGGGCGCTATTAGCAGGAGCTAAAGCGCTTCATTTCCTGCATTTTCATCCATTTAAAACCGCGCATTCGGCTTTACTAATCATTCATCCCCGTAATGTTTTTTATATTCCAGCTCTACAAGAGACGGAGAGAGGTTCTTGCACGCAAGCTCGGCGTCGGTTATGCATAAGCCGGCGACGACGCTTGCCACTTTAAGCATTTTATCAACCGCATAGCCACGCGCGCATGCGTACAGAAGCCCGGCAAAAAAGCTGTCCCCGGCGCCGTTCGAGTCCACTAACTCATACTCATCGATAATGGGAATTTCGATAAAATGGCCATCCGGCGTCAGCGCCGTGGCGCCTTGGGAGCCGTGGGTGCAGACGACTAATTTTTTCCCCTTGTCCATGAGCCCCCGCATTACGCCCCGGTAGTCTTTGAGGTTACTGCCGCTCAAGGTAATATAGTCGGCTGCCTCGGCAAAATCGCTAAAATACTGGTTGCCGGGCTCATAGTCGCCAAGATCGCACCAGATATCCTTTTTATACATTTTAATAAGCGGGATCAGCCGGCGGCAGTAATTGTAAATGTTCAAAACGATATAATCATGGGCCTTTATAAGCCCTTCCATTTTATTAAGGTTTATGGCCGGTTCGAATGTCACATTATTAGTCGTTATAGAAATTCGGCCGCCGTGATCGTCCATTAAATTGATATGGTTTTCCGTACCGGCGGGATCAATATCGTAATCAAAATTTATTTTTTCAGCGGTAAAAAAATCCCTTATTTTCCGGCCATTCTCGTCATCGCCGATGTAGGCTTGCAGGGTGGTTTTAAAACCGAGCCGGCTCAGGTTCAGGGATTTCCCCGTTCCCATCTGCCCGATGGTAGAATGCGTCCGCTTGCTCCAAAGATGTTGCGTCCTTGGCTCCGGCAGCTCGCTGAGATACACAAGCGTGCAGGTACAGGTTCCGCCGAGCACTAAGGCCGTTTTTTCCATCGCCAGCTCCTTTTTTCATGAGTCGCCGTTTCAAAACTATTCTCATTCATTCTCTTAAAGGCTCTCCCGCATCACAAGGCTCACGGGCAGGAAAACCGGCTCGGGGTTTGCCCTGCCCAAGAGGGATTGAACCGCGGCTTGGCCCATCGCCTCGGCGTCCTGGGCAACGGTGGTCAGGGAGGGCTGGGAAAAGGCCGCGGCGGGAATATCGTCAAAACCAGTGATGGCTACGTCGTCCAGAACGCTAAGTCCTAGATCTCGGACGGCTCGCAGTGCCCCCAGGGCCTGTAGGTCTGAGGCGCACACGATAACCTCAGGCTTGGAGGCTATTATCATTTCCTGGGCCGCGCGGTAGCCGGTCTCAACCCGTATCGAGGTTTCACGCAGGCAGAAGAGCGGATCGAGCCCTGCCTGAAGGCAAAAGTTTTCAAAGCCCGCGCGCCGCTTCTGGGCAACATAGCCCCCACCCTGTATACCAAGATAGGCAAGACGGCGCCGCCCCGTGCCCCACACGGCATCCATGAGGAGCTCCATACCCTGGGCGTTGTCACAGGAAATATAACCACGGCGTGCCCCATCCACCGGACAATCGATAGCCACCCAGGGAAGATCGTCTTGGGCCAAACCGGCCATGCGCGGGTCGCGCGGCCACATGCTGATGAAGACTACCCCGGCCACGCCCTTTGCGCGGGCGTATTCCAAGTAGCCTCGCTCCGGCGAGTCTGAAAATACAAGCACGTCGTGGGCTTGATCCTGGGCTTCCTTCATTACCCCGTTTAAAAAGGAAAAGCCAAAGTACTCCCCGCTACGGCGATTCCCGCGGTTTAGGAGAAAAACGCCGATAGAGCGATTCTCCCCCAGGGCAAGGCGGCGCGCCGCCACGTTGGGGGAGTAGCCTAGTTCACGCGCAAGGGAGCGCACCCTTTCCTTGACGGCGTTCGATACGTCCGGCCTGTCGTTGAGGGACTTGGACACGGTCGACTCGGAGAGGCCAAGCTGACTCGCCAAGTCCTTTATCTTCAGGACCGCCATAGCGAGGGAGGCGGCGGGGCGGAGGGGGCCTTTATGGCGGAGAGGAGGAGGTCGCGTTTTGGCAAAAAGGGCTCCCAGATCGGCTTGGGGCTCCCCGGCAGGTTGAGGACCTGTGAATGCCCGGTTTCCAAGTGCTCGCGCATCCCATCGGAATTGAGCCAGTAAAAAATGCCCCAGCTGGGAAAGTCCCACTCCTCTGTGTAAGGGTGGCACTCATAATCGATATAGAAAATCTGTCCGTAGCAAAAGATGAAATTGGTGGGGAAGTAGTCAATGTGCAAACCATGGGCCTTGAGGCGCTCATGCATGGCATAGGCAAGGGCAAAATGGCTCTCGCTGAGCGCCCCTTCCGCCGCGAGCTCGGCGGCCGTCTTACCCTCTATATATTCCTTTACCAGGAACTGCTCCCGGTCTGAATAAGCCAAAAGCTCAGGCAAGCAGATACCGGCGGCCTTGAGCTTCTCGAAAGCCTCTACCTCCGCGCGTAGCTTGTTGCCAAAGGTATAATAATCAACAGGTTCGTCGTGCATCTTTTTGTAGACATAGCGTTGCCCGCCGTTTTCAATAAGGTAGGAGTAGGCTGATTTTCCCCGGCCTAGGAGGGCGCTCACCCGGTATGTTATTCCATCCAGACTGATGCTCGTTCCAACCATCATTTCCCCCTTACAGCGCCGGAAGCCACGGGATTGCCAGGGGGCTTCGAAAGCGCTTTCGGAGACAGGTTACATCGAAACCGCTTTCGCGTCAAGTATTTTCTGAGGGGCTTGAAGCTAGAGGGGAGGGGAAAATACAAAGATAGATGGATACCCCTGGCAAGCCGAGCTGATCAATTTCACTCGACTTGCCCCCGGAGCATCCTCTTTGAGGCCTAGAAGCTCTTATTCGCTATAGCCCCAGTACCAGGATTGGGCACCGTAGGGATATTGAACGCGGCTATCGAGATGATTAAACGTTCCATAGGTGATAATGCCGGAGAAGCCGCATGTCTTTGCCTTTTCCCGAACCGTTGAAATGCCCAGGCCGCTTACCGCAACGTCGGAGGCAATCCCATAGAGATGCTGACTATTGGAAGCCCCGCCAACAGCGCGGTTATGGGCCGTGCTGCGGAAACCGGAATTGATGGTCATGGAGCGGTTGCCACATTTTACCCTCAGGGCTTCCAGCTTCCACATCAGGCGGCGCACGTTTTCTTTTACCGTCGTGGCGCTTATCGGGCCGCCGGAAAAGCCGGAGCCGTCTTTTGAATAAAACTCGCTAAAATCAAAGTGGAGGGTAGAACCGTCCGAGCTTTCCAGTGAATTGAGTTTTGACTGGGTTGCCGGGCCGGCTACTCCGTCAACAGCCAGTCCGAAGGCAGCCTGGAAACGCTTTACCGCTTCCCTGGTGCCGGGGCCAAAGGCACCGTCTACGGCTACATAGGTTTGGGAGGCGGAAGCGGCGGCGAAGCCGGCCACCCGTATCTGCAGTTCCTTTACGTCGGCGCCGCTCATTCCCTCCTTAAGGGTACGAGTCCAACTATATGCGCGGCTCTGGACATCCTCCGGCACCGCTTCATCGGCGGTGGGAGCGAGGACCTCCGTGCTACAGGCGGCAAAGAGGGCGAGAACGCAGAGAAGGATGAGGGCAAGAGAAAAACGAGCTTTTTTCACGGAACTTTCCTTTCGGCGCGTAACTTTTATTCCGCGTCAACGACGCCTGATCATTCTCAATCCGAAAAATCAGGCAGTCAAGGAAAAAAGATGGCTCGAAAAAAGTATACCGGTTTCCCAACCTAAAGAGTTTATTCCTTTTGGGCTAAACCGGCATAACTCGTCCAAATCTCGTCGCCATCATCGAATTTGATATAGACGGCAAGGCCCGAGATCTTAGCTATCCGCCCCGGGTAGTACTGCCCATCCGTCCACTTGGCGTAAATGGGACCGCCTACCTTGAGGCTCAAGGGGCGGATACGTGTCGCGGGAACTAAGGCTGAATCGGTATCAAAAAAAACGACGCGGTAGGCCCCGCCCTTTATGCTATTGTCATACTCTACCGCCACGCCCGGGTAGTAGCCGCCTGTCTCTTCCCAGTAGGCCCACACGGTTTGGCCCAGATCTACCTGGTTCTGAGCGAATAAATCCATACCCGCGCCTCCCATCAAGACAGCTAGAGCGATGAAGAATACCGCTTTCTTTATCATAGGGCCCTCCCCTGGGCGGCCCCTAGAGGGCCTCAGCTTAAGTATCGAGCCGCGCCGGCGCGGCGTCAAGGAACAAAGACATTCATTGCGATGTTGGGCTTGCGCCTTGAGATCATCGCCTCCATGGTCCTCTACGCCCTCTGAGCCCGGAGGCTTATGACAAGGAGATCCGCCTCCAGGCAGAAAGCGAAAAAGCGAAAAAAACACAGGCTAAAGCCCTTTACGCATTGATTTACTAGCCGGCCAGGCCTAGGCTTAGGCTGTGAAGCCGCGGAGCGTGCTCGTTTGCTTTTTTTTCCTCATCGGCAGTATCTCCTGCGTTGCCGGGCAAACGGCGCAACGACCGAGCTACGTCTTGGGGGGCTTTCCCTCCGTGATGCCCTTCGCGTCCATTGATGGTAAAGGCCCCTACGTCAAGCTCAAGAACGGAATCATTAAGGACCTGGCTGATGAAATCAGCAAGCGAACAGGCTGGGACTTCGTTTATTACTTCCCGCCGCGGAAGAGGATGGAGGGAGAGATGGCGGCCGGGAGGATAGATTTTATTCCCATGGCCCATCCCCTTTGGCTGAAAAGCCCTTCGGATTACACTTGGTCCGAGCCATGGATATCGAATTCCAGCATCTTCATAAGCTTGAAATCCGCAAAAAAAAGCATCAGAACACTGAGCGATATCAAAGGTATGCGGCTGGGGCTTGTTACTGGTTACGTTTATCCTGAATTACCGGAAGCCTCAGGATTTATCCGCGATAACGCCGCCTTGGAAGCGCGGAACATACGCCGCCTGGAGGCGGAGCTTATCGATGTAGTCTATGGCTCGCGCCTGGAATTGCTCTACTACATTAAAGGGAGAAAGATTCCCTTCGATATCCATCCCCTTCAGCTAGGCTCTCAAGACTTATCCTGGGCTTGCAGGAAAGACTCTGGAGCGCCGATAGACAGGCTCAATGCGGTGTTGAAGGCGATGCTGGCAGACGGCAGCGTGAACGCCATTCTCTCCGCTTACCGCTAGACCCCTGAGAGCTCTCTAGAGTTACCTGGGGCGGATGCGCCAAGTAAGAGCTCAAAGCGGGTGCCCCCGTCAAGGGAAAAACTGAATTCCGCATGCAACTGTCCACAGAGGGTTTCAATAAGTTGGATGCCCAGGCCCCTTGATACTACGGCTGAGGGATCAAAACCCCGGCCATTGTCCCTAAGGATAAGGCGGTAATGGCTACCCTCGGCGTGAAGATCAAGGCTAAGCCGCGGTTTATCAACGCCCTCAAAGGCATACTTCATGGAATTGGTGATTACTTCATTGACAATCAAGCCCAGGTTGGTCGCGGTGTCCAGGGGCAGGCAGACCTCTCCCATATCAACCCGGAAATCAAAATCGATTTCCCTGGAGGCATAGCCGGATATGATGTTGCGGGCTAGGGTTTCCAGGTAATCGCGGATATCCACTCCCCCTAAGTCCCTGTTCCGGTAGAGAAGTTCCTGGACAAGGGATATGGAAAAGATCCTATCCATAAGCAGACGCGATTCGCGGCGGAAATCCTCGCTTGGGCTGCGAACCGCCTGAAGGCTAATCAGGCTCTTAATGACGCTCAGGTTGTTTTTTACCCTATGATGGACTTCCCGCAGGAGGAGGTCCTTCTCTCCCAGTGCAAGGGTCAGACGCTCCTGTGTCTCGCGACGGCGGCGAATTTCGAGGTCGCACTTTCGGTAATAATCGCTTAAATAACCGATCATCGTCCCCACCACGATGCCGGAAAACTCAGCGATCAATTTGCTCTCAGGCGAGAAATCCGGATGACCGATCAAGGCAAAAAGAAGGAGGTTACAGGGAAGGGCTACCATGCCGGAAAGGAGGCCTCCTAAAAAACCGTAACCTACGGAGATGGCCAAGACCGGGAGTATGACGAAATAATTGGAAGAGATTTCCAAGAGGGGACCCAGGAAGACGAGAATCAGTACGTACATTAAAACGGAGAGTAAGACGCTTGCCAGCCGGTGGCGAATAAAGACAAGGTCGTGGAGGCGTCCAATGAACCTGTCGAACCAGGAAAAATAGCTACTGTCTTCCATAGCCTTCATTCTCCGCCATCGGGGCCTCCAGGTCAACGAAGATCAAGGCACTCGTGCTAATTTTTCTTTTTCATGCTATCATTAGGGTATGGAAGCAGCCAAAGCAGGGGCCAGGATACTCATCGTGGAGGACGAACCCGTAGTCGGCATGGACTTGCGCGAAAGCCTTGTCCGCATGGGCTATTCGGTGACGGATATCGTCAGCTCCGGGGACGACGTCATCAACTCCGCCCTCAAAAACCCGCCAGACTTAGTCCTCATGGATATTAAGCTTAACAGCTTTACAGACGGCATCGACGCCGCCGCCCGCTTAAAGCTGATCAAGGACCTGCCCATCATCTATATGACTGCCTTTGCCGACATCGGCATGAAGGAACGGGCCCAGCGGACATCGCCGTCGGCCTATCTGCTAAAACCGATAGACGAACAGCTCCTTAAATCCAGCATCGAAACCGCGCTTAAGGGCTAGGCTGGATCAGCTTGCACTGCCGGCCCCTCGTCCTTGCCCAAGAGAATATCGCTTGTCAGGCGAATCCCCAGAAGCCCTAGCGGGGCGGTAAAGAGTATGGCGATAACGGCTATGGCAAGGATTGTTTGCCCTTCCGCCAGGCCGTAGGAGAGGGCAACCCCACCTAAAGCGGCTTGCACGGTAGCTTTAGGCAGATAAGCGATGGCGCAAAACAGCCTTTCTTTCCAAGATAGCTTTGAAAAGGCCGTTGCGATAAACACGCCTAAAGAGCGAAAAACCAAACCGAGGGCAATCACCCCCAGGCCCTTAAGCCCGGCGTCCGCCGCCGCGCGGATATCCAAGGAAAAGCCTATCATGACAAAGAGAACGATCTCCGCAAACACCCAGATCTTAGATAGTTTTGCCGCCAATTCATGGGCTACGGCCTCATGCCTTTCCAGCAGGATAAAGCCCAAGGTCATGATCCCCAGCAGGGCGGCAAAATGAAAGTGGTCGCCTACCTGCACTAAAAGCATGCCCCCAACGATAAGCAGAATGGCCTTCTCGGTGGCGCGGATGGCTCTATGCTTCCATTTGAAAAAAGCGGAAAGCAAAAATCCGCCGGCGATTCCAGAGACGATACCGATGCCGATGGAGAGGGGTATAGAGAGAACGGCCCCAACAAGACTTACTTCGGAACTGCGGGCCAAACCGAGAAAAACAGAAAAAATAGTGATGGCAAAAACATCGTCAATGGAAGCCCCAGCCATGATGATGGTAGGAACTTCATTGCGTTTGCCGCGTTCGCGACGCTTGAGGTCCAGCATGGAGGGGACGATAACCGCTGGGGATACGGCGGATAGCATGAAGGCGGTCAAACCGCTCACATACCAATCAAAACCAAAGAAAATCTTAAAAAGAACCGTCAGCGCGGCGCCCTCAAACACGCAGGGGACAAAGGACATGAGGAGGGCGGTTAACCCCACCTTTTTAAGGGTTTGCTTGCTGATGCTTAAGCCAGCCCGCAAAAGAATGACGATGAGTGCAAAGGATTTGAGGAAGGGCCCCAGTTCCCAGAGGGTCGTCGGCGTCATAGCCTTGATTGCAAAGGAGCAGATTATGCCAAAGACTACCATGCCCAGAATGCTTGGGAGTTTCAATATAGAAAAAAGTTTTCCAAAAAGCCAACCGCCGGCAAGGACTATGGCAAAGACCAAACTGAAAGAAAGAATCATGAGGACTTACCGAGACCGGGGCTTTGGAGGGGAGGCTTTGATGGGTCAGAGCCCATATCGCGGCCAAAGATGGCAAAGAGAATGGTGCCTAAAAGGCCGAAGCCGGCCGCTGTCAAAAAGTTAACCGCAGGGGAGATATTCCACAGGAAGGCGGAGGAAAAGGCGGCACAACTGACGGCTATGTCTCGTATCAAGTAGTAAGCGCCGAATGTGCGGGCCTTGGCTTCTTCCGGCGCAAGATCCATGATAAGGGCCTTGCGGGTAGGCTCGCCGAATTCCTTGAGGCCGCGCACGATAAAGGCAATGACGAAGATCCAGAAGGAGCGGGAGAAAAGGATAACAAGGGGGAAAATTGTGAAAAAGCCGAAGGTGGCTAAAACAAAGGGCTTTTTACCGAATTTGTCCGCCGCCAGGGATACGGGTATGTAAACGAGCATAGCCGTGACCATCTCTATAGTGGTCAATAAACCAAACTGTAACGGGCTTATACCATTGTTCTCCACTACCCAGACTACCACGAAGGCGTAGGGAATTTGCTCTGCGTAGCGGATAAGGATATCGCCGACTAAGAGGCTGCGCAAGGCGGGATTAAAAAGTGAGGCCAGCTTAGCCTTTTGGGGGGCGGGGTCGGCCTCTACCTTTGTCCGCGCCGGCTCTTCCATAAAGAATTGAACGATAAAGAGTGCCACCGCCCCCATGATGAAGGCGGCACCGAAGGCCAGCCGTATGCCCTCTACCCGGCCGAATGCGCCAATGAGTATGCCGCCCACTACCGGCCCCAGCGCCATGGGTATTCTTCGGAAAAGGGAGTGGAGGGTAACCCCAAAGCTCCGTCTATTCTTAGGAACGGCCTTGGCAATGAGGCTCATGACAGCGGGTAGAGACACCGCCGTCCAAGCGATAAAAAAAACAGAGCCTATGAGGACGGCTTGCCAGGAGCGGATGAGGATGACAAGGAGGTAGCCAAACATGGCTATGAGGGTAAAGAGTTGGAGAGAGCGTTTATAGCCAAGTTTGTCGGCAAGAAAGCCCCCAGGAAAGGAGTAGAGGGCGGAAAGCAGAGTATCTATGGCGTTGAGAAAACCCACCGCGTAGGTTGAGCCTCCCAGGGCCAAAAGGTAGAGGGGAAGGAAGCGCTCCGCCATCTTTTCACCCATGCCCACAAGAATGACGAGGGCAAGCATACTCAGCATGCTCGCGTTTTTCTTGACCGCCTGCTTGAAATCCGCGCCGCTCATCATAAAATCCCCCGCCGCATTCTAACGCGGACACCATAGCTTGGCAATCGCTTGAACAGAGGCGGCTAGCGGGTTTACAATCGGCCATGACGCGCATAGCTCACATTCTCCGCTTACTCTCCTGCCTTGTCGCGGCTTGCCTCCTCGGAGCGAGCGTAGCGGCCCAAACCACAGATTATTCAAGCCTCCTCAACGCTCTGGATTCAGATTCAGATTCCGCTGAAGCCGATTCTGACTTCAACCTTGGTTCACTCGTCAACGAGCAACTTCTCAAACAGCTTCTGCGCCCCTCTGCCAGCCCCGCTCCGGCATCGGGCGCTCAAAGCCTCTCCAGCGCACTAAAAGCGGGGCCCAGCCCCCTAGCCACCCCGGTCTATCACCACGCCTGCCCCCTCTGCGGCGCGAGCTTTCCCGGTACGGCCCCCTACAAGGGGGTTGCCTGGGGCTATCGCTTGGACCTGCGCATGTACGGCCAAATCAAAGACCCTCCGGATGCCCCCCTCTGCCCCCAGTGCCGCTTTCCCCTCTATAAGTCCAGCTACACGGAGCTTGAGCTTTCCCGCCTCCGTCCCTACGTCAACAGCCCGGAATACAAGGCTATCGACGCGCGCCACCTCCCCTATTTTTACCTAGCCCACTTGAGGGAAAAGGGCATCGTCGCGGCAAAAAACGGAGACTACGACATAGCCCACGCCTATCTGCAGGCCGCCTGGCAGGCGGAAGACCTTGGCGAAAAAAAGCTGGAAACGAGCTACCTTGAGACCGCACTGCGCTACGTTGAGCGATTTTCAAAGGCCGCTAAACGCCAAGACCCCTACTATCCCAGTGCCAAGGTTCTTGGGGTGGAGCTCAAACGCCGCTTGAGCCGCTTTACCGATGCCCAGATGGAACTTGCCCGCTTTGAAAAAGACCCTGAATTCTCAGCCCCCTTCCTGCAAAGGATACTGGCGGCGGAAAAGGCCCTCATTCAGGTAGAAGACCCCAGCCCTTCCAATTCGCCCTAAGGGAAGGTGAACCCGGCTACAAGCCGCGTACAGGCTAGGACATCAGCGGAGCTCTCATAAGGGGAGCTCTCACCAGCAGCCTGTCTTTTTTCGGGAATGCTTCTAGTAGCCGTAGTCCGTGGAGCTTGATGAGCTTGAAGCTTGGACGGAACGGGGGTAGGGAAAAAAGACGTAGTCACGGAATTCCAGGTTGGCGTTTTTATCTCCGTAGGGATGGGCGTCGTTGGCATTGGCGTGGCAGGTAAAGCAAAATTCGCTTTCCATAATCATCTCCGGCCCGCTTAAGCCCTGCTTTACTATCCACAGCCAGCCTCCGCGCGAGCGCTGATCTTGCGGCGCCTTGACCATGGCTGTCAGCATCACCGGGGTATCCCCCTCGGCAATCTGCTTAGACATGTATATTTCCTTTATCAGCACCGTACCCGTTTTGAATTCCAAATAGCGGCGGCCGGATTTCTCGCTAATACTCGGCTCTTCACCGAGGGGGCTTAGGTAGGGAACGCGGTAGCGATCCTCGTGGCCCGGAATGGGGTAATCGAGGGGCTGAGGGTCGGTCCGAGCCCAAGACTGGTAGTTCGTGGGCAAATAAGCCCTCTCCGGCCCTTTTTTGCAGCTGAACCCGAATGCGCCTACCGACACAAAGAACAAAAATGGAACGATAAGCCGCGCAAACACATCGAGGGAAGGGATGATTTTTTTTTGACTCTTCATACTAGGCGCCACTCCCTTCTGCTTTTATGGCTTGCAAAATAAAGACCCGTAAAGGTTGGGCCTTGCCCTTAACGCTCAGGCGGAAGGGGCCTTCAGTCAAAATTTCATCCTTAGCCAATACGCTCACGGATTCGGAGATGATGATCTGCCCCTTTTTAGCGGCCCCGCATAAGCGGCTAGCCGTGTTTACCGTGTCGCCGATCACGGTAAAGTCTGCGCGCTTCTGGGAGCCTACCATTCCCTGGATGACGGGTCCATGATTGATGCCGATGCCGACCGTCAAGCCGCCGAAATCCTGGGGGCTTTGGCCAAGTTTTGCCTGAATCCGCAGGGCGGATCTGCAAGCGGCCACAGCGGCATCGGGGCCTCGATACACGGCCACAATCTCATCCCCCACGTACTTGTCCACATCTCCGCCCTCTTCATGAATGCAGTCTGTCTGAAAAGAGAGGAGGCCGTTGAGACGCTCGACGATCTCCTCCGGCGCCTTGCCCTCGGAGTAGGAGGTAAAGCCGCGGATGTCCGAGAAAAAGATAGTCAGCTCCTGCTTCACGCCCTTTTCCTCGCCTTGGAGGGACTTGATGGTGGAGCCGGAAACGTATTTGGATAGCTGAAAACGCTCGCGCAAGCCCACGACCATGTCGTTGACCGTTGCCCCTAGGTCGCCTATCTCGTCTCGGTTTTTCAAGGTCACCCTGGCGCTGAAATCCCCGGCCGTCACTTGAGAGCACACCTGTCCGATGATCTTTACCGGACGAATGATGTCTGCCCTCAGGTAGAGGGTCAGGCCAAAGCTAATGGCTCCCACTAAGAGCAAAAAGCTCCCAATGCCCACCAAGAGGGCCAGAGAACGCTCGCTCACGGAGGAAGAGATGTCGTTGCGTATATCCACTACCCCGCGGATGGTATGCTCCCCGCCGTGGCAGGAAGTGCATTTGGGAAGGTTGATGAGTGGCTTATAGATGCGGTAATAGGAACGTCCTTGGCCGGATTCCTCAAAGAAGACGTTGTCCGGCGGAATGGCGACCGAGCGGGAAAATTCAGGCTCCATCGGGCGGGCGCCTGGATCAGTCTCCCGGGAGCGGAGGGGAAAGCGCTCCCGCCCCAATCGGGTATTCACGTCGCGCAAGGTGGCGTTATCAAAAAAGGCGGGGCTCCCATCGGCGCGATAGACCATGATGCTATAGCTGGGGTTTATGTCGTTAATGGCGCCAAAGTAATCAACGGCGCGCGGGGCGTCTCCCGGCATCATGAAGTTTTCTATCGTCTTGTAGAGTATCTCAGATTGCTGTTCAAGGTTTGCCCGCACTGAATTTTCTATGTTCAGCAGAATCCAGTTGGAAAGAAAGGCGATAATGCCTCCAAAACCCAGGATAAGGGAAAGGAGTATGACGAAATTCACCTTACGGGTAAGGGGTATGATCTTTTTCTTGCCTGCCACGGCTTTAGTATAGGCCCTGCCAGGGCCGGGGGCAAGAAAAATCGGGTTTGCTAGGGCTTTAGAGGGGCGGAATCCAAGAGCTCAAAATAATCGAGCATCTCCAGCTGGGCAAGGGTTTCATAATTTTGACCCTGCAGATGGCGCAAGCAGAGGCTGCCCCCGGCCTTTGCCAAGCTGAAATGACAGGTAAGGAGGGCGCTCACCCCGATATCATCTATGGCCGGGCAGGCCTCTAGATCTATAACGAGGGACTTCGACCCGGCTTCAAGACTGCGCTTTACGGCATCCTGCAAGAGGGGGGACGTCACAGCGTCGAGTTTTTGGCTTATCGCAACAACGGTTAGTCCCTTTTCTTCTTGTATGCTAAGCGGGGATGGCGCTGGTGAAGCTTCTTGGGCAGACAAGGTTGGGGCTAGAGAAATAATCACACTGAGAAACGAGCAGAGGGGCAAGAGTCTAAGTTTCATCGGCCTACCTTTTACCCCATCATAGCCCGGAATTCGCAAAAATACAATTTCTAAGCCCCTGAAAATCGAGCTTGGTGAAACCTTCATTATGCTTTATACTAGCCTCGATTTAGGAGGAACCCGATGAAAAAAGCCATACTTCTCAGCATCTTCGCCCTCTTTATTACCCTAGGCCTCTGCGCCCAAGCCAAAGCCGGCGGGGCGAAGAACTCAGCGAAAGAACCGCCTAAGGCGGGCTTCATCTTTGCCTTCCAGAATCTACTCGATGCCATCATGCCCTTTAACGACGGCTACCAGAACGGCGCCGGGATGAAACTGTGGTTTGGCAAAAATTTGGCGGCGCGGGCCCTCCTCGGTTTCAATTTTAACGCCCCCCAGGGCGGCGTAGACACTACCACCCTGATAAGCCTCGGGGCCGGTGCGGAATATCACCTCAAGCCGGGAAAGGCAAGCCCCTACCTAGGCGGCCTTATCGGGACGCGGATGGATTTGAGCTCAGGCCAGCAAGCGGCCTTGGATTTCTACCTGGGCGGCATGGCGGGGGCAGAAATCCAAATCTTGGACAACCTTGCCATCTATGGGGAATACCAGCTCAAACTTGTGCTTGACTCCATGGGCACCACCATATCCTTAGCCGATATCGCCAATCCGGCCAAGGGCGCCGTTTTCGGCTTCATCCTCTACTTTTAAGCCCAGCGAAGCTAAAAAGTGGCCCTATGAAAATAGTCATTCTCGGGGCCGGCATGATCGGCGTCCATATTGCTCGGGAACTCATTCAAGAGCGGCGCGACATAGTCATTATTGAAAAAGACCCCGAGGCGGCGCGCACGGTGGGCAACGAGCTCGACTGCATCGTCATTAACGATGACGGCTCACGCCCCGAGGTACTGCGCCAGGCCGGAATAGACAAAGCCGCCTGGTTTCTGGCCCTTACCGGCTCGGACGAGGTAAACATGGTTTCCTGCGGCCTGGTAGCGGCCGAGTCGCGCAATGTTCGGACTATAGCGCGGGTGGACAACTCATTCTATTCCACCCTCAGCCCCCAACAACGCAAGGTCTTTGGGCTTACCGTCACCGTGAACCCGGCGCAAGAAGCCGCGGACACGGTGGCGCGCATTATCGACGAGGGCTTTGCGGAAGACGTCATCCCTCTCCATGAGGGCAGATTGCAACTGCGGCATGTTGAGGCCAGGCAGGCCAACGGCTTTTCTGGAAAAACCCTCAGCCAAATAAAGTCCAGCATTTCGCTCGATTTCCTCGTTGCCGCCGCGGTGAGGGAGGGTATCTTCGATATCCCAAGCGGTGATTTCCTGGTTCAAGAGGATGATTGGCTCTACCTCTTGGGCAAGCCGGAAGACCTAGACGCCATACTCGGGCAAGTAGTGGGCATAAAGCAATCGGCAAAGCGCATCCTCATTGTGGGGGCCACAAGCATCTGCGACGCCCTCATAAGCCGCTTGCAAAACAGGAGCGCTGGGATAGCCGACTTTGCCCAGCGCCTCCTAGGAAAAAACCGCAGTATCACGGTACTCGACACTTCGAGAGAAGAGGGTAAACGCCTTACCCGCAGTCATCAAGGCATTGAGGTACTCCATGGCGATGGCTCGGAGGACGGGGTCCTGGAAAGCGCCGGCATAGAAAGCGCAGACCTTGTCGTTTGCGCCACCGAATCACAGACCTATAACATCATGACAGCCCAGCTGGCTAAACACCTAGGCGCTCGAAAGAGCGTGGCTATCACCCTCAACGACCGCTACGCCGGCCTCTTCGAGTCCCTGGACGTAGACGCCTTAGTCAGCATAAAGGATGCCTTTGCCGTAAAGGTTTTGGAACTAGTGCGCAAGGGCCACATCAAAACCATTCACGGATTTTTTGAAGACGACGTGGAAATCGTGGAGCTGGGCATAGGCCCTCAGTCCCCAGCCGCCGGCAAAAAACTCAAGGAACTGAACCTGCCTAAGGGCGCCCTGGCGGCCTTTATCATCAAGGGTGTGGAAATCGTAGTACCTACCGGATCGACGGAGCTCCATGAGGGAGACGTAGTCGCCTTCATTTTGCGCAAGGACGCGATAGCCGCTCTTGAGGAATCCTTCGGGGGCGCGCTTGGAGATTAAGCCCCTCCTCCGCGCCTTGGCGGCAGTCCTAGCCATCATTTGCGCATTCATGTTCATCTGCGGCCTTATCGGCATAGCCATGGGAGAGGCCCTTGTGGCGCTGCGCGCCTTTGCCGGCCCTGCGGGCTTAGGCATTCTTTTTTTAGCCTTCATCGTGATAAGCGGAAAAAAGCGCGAAAGGATACGGCTTTCGCCAAAAACGGGTTACCTTTTTGTCACCCTAAGCTGGGTCTTAGCCGCAGCCCTCGCGGCCCTGCCCTTACGCCTTTCCGGCGCCATTCCTTCCTACGTAAACGCTTATTTTGAGGCCATGTCCGGCTTGACCACCACTGGGGCTACCGTCATCACGGATATAGAGATACTGCCGCGCTCCATCCTCCTCTGGCGGGCCACCACGCACT
The DNA here is from genome assembly GCA_041739325.1 of Treponematales bacterium. GTDB lineage: Bacteria > Spirochaetota > Spirochaetia > Treponematales > JBGSOB01 > JBGSOB01. Next base: position 11,348 of record JBGSOB010000110.1, on the reverse strand, counting down.
GGCTGGGTGGTATGGGTATAGTCGTGCTCACGGTAGCCGTCTTCCCCCTCTTGGGAGTAAGCGGCAGGTCTCTCATGGAAGCCGAGGCTCCAGGGCCGCAGATGGATAAGTTCACGCCGCGGCTTTCCCAAACGGCAAAGATACTCTGGCTCATCTACCTGGGGCTCACCATCATCCTCGTCGGCCTCCTCATGCTTGGGGGAATGGACTGGTTGGACGCAACGACCCACTCCTTTGCCACCATGGCCACCGGCGGCTTCTCCACAAAAAACTTGAGCGTAGGAGCCTACTCCTCCGCCTATATCGATTGGGTCATCACCCTCTTCATGTTTCTTGCCGGGATGAATTTCTCCCTGCACTGGCGCGCCCTGCGCGGCGATATAAAAACCATTATCAAGGACACGGAGTTCAGGTCATACCTCCTCATTTTTATTGGTTTTTCCGCCGTCATAGCCTTTGATCTCTGGCGCGCCAATATCTATGGCGATCCTCTCAGGTCTTTGCGCTATGCGGCCTTCAACGCCACCTCCATCCTCACCACGACAGGCTTTGCGACGGCGGACTACCTAGCCTGGCCGGCACTCTCCCAAACCCTTCTCTTTGTCCTTATGTTCATTGGCGGCTGTTCGGGCTCCACCGGCGGCGGCGTTAAGGTAGGGCGCATCCTAACCCTTCTTAAGATGGGGCTCTCAGAGATGCGCTACCTCTTAAACCCGCGCGGCATCTACGGGGTCTTCGTCGATGGCCGCTACCTTAAGAAAAACGTAGTCTACGATATCGCCTCCATGGTGTTCCTCTACGCCGCAGCCATTTTGGCTTCTTCCATCGTGGTAGCCTCCAGCGGCTACGATATCATCACCAGCCTCACGGCAACCCTTGCCTGCCTGGGTAATATCGGCCCCGGCTTTGGAAGGGTAGGACCGGCCTTTACCTATGAATTCCTGCCGGATTACGTTACCGCCTGGCTTTCCTTCATCATGCTCTTAGGCAGACTGGAGGTATATACGGTCTTGGTTCTCTTTACCCGGAGCTTTTGGAAAAAGTAGGCCTCAGCTTGGGTTTTCCCAAGGGATTTTAGTTCGGGCGTTAACACAATTTCCCAGCCTGAAAGCGCGTCTTTTTGCCCCAAACGCGGACGCAGGTCGCCGCCCGTGTTATACTGAAGCTATGAGGAGCCACACGATGAAACGACTTTCACTCTTACTCTGCGCCCTAGCCCTGGCCGCAGCCCCTCTTGCCCTCTCCGCCCAGGCCCAGCTTTCAGACGTCAGCAAGGCCATGGACACGATGCTGGCGGACTACTGGCAGCCGAACATCCAAGCCGCCTTTGGCAGCATCACCTATTCCTACACCGGCCTGCCCTCCTCCTTTTCCCGCTGGGTTCAGGACGAAATTGCCTCCAAGGTAATAAGCTCTAAACGCATCACCATCTTCAACAAGGACGCCGTCGTGGCCATGGACCCGGATTTTAGGGGAGTCTACGCGGATTTCTTTAAGACCAACATGGTGGGGGGCCTTATCTCCGGCAAGTATTTTGAGGAAAAAAACAATATCAAGGTAAGGATAGACCTGACCGATCTGAGCACCGGCCAGCTTATCGGCAGCACGGAATGCCTGGTTTCCAAGAAGGCCCTCCCCAAGGGCGTGCCCTACCTGCCGGAGAAATCCGCCCAGACAATGGGCACGGCCCTCGGAGCCATCCTGCCCAGCCCGGCCGCAACGCCCAAGCCGGCGGCAAGCGCGGCGGAGAGCGCAAAACCCTTGACGGTTTCCGTTGCGACGGATCGCGGCAAGGGCGGCTCCTATATTGACGGCGAATACCTGCGCCTCTTTGTAACCGTCAACAAGGACGCCTACGTCAAGATCTACCATATAGACGTTGCCGGCAAGGCCCAGCTCATCTTCCCCAACAGCATATCCCGCGACAACCGCCGCCTTGAAGCCGGCAAACTGGTTACCATGGGCACGGAGGAAGACGGCTTCCTCTTCCAGCTCCACGAGCCCTTCGGCACGGAGTTTATCAAGGTAATTGCTTCCACAACGCCCTTTAGCAACGTAGAAAAGGAATTCCAAGAGCTCACTGGCGCGGTAGACAAGGGCATTCGCTCCGGTAGCGCCGCAGAGTCTGGCGGAGAGCAGGCGGAAGCCCTGGCAAGTTACTACATCGGTTCAGCCTTCTAAGATTTTTCTCCTTTAGTTAAAGCCCCTGTCCTCCCCTCACCGGGCGGCGCAGGGGCTTTTTTGGGGATTCGATAATTCTACCAGGCCGTGTTACTATCCTCGCGGACCTTTAGTTACCAAAGTGAAATAACAACTTCTAGGAGCATACATGAAACACGCAGTGATCGCCGTCCTTCTTATCGCGGCCCTGGCAGGTATTGTCATGACAGCCTGTCCCAACCAACCCGTCAGCGTTGATTACGAGCTGATCTTTGACCCTAACGGGGGAAGCGGCTCCATGGAAGCCTTGCTCTTGGCGGAGGGTGAAACTGCACCCTTAAGCCTCAATGCCTTCAGCCTCGCAAACCACCGCTTTTCCGGTTGGGGTACAGGTCCCCACGGCCCGCTTGCCTATCAGGATGGCGCGGACTTTACCATGGCAAGCAAGGGGCGAACACTCTACGCCCTCTGGACTCTCAACAGCACGAATATCGTGTTCAATCCCAACGGCGGGGAAGGGAGCATGAGCCCACAGCAGGTAGATATCGGCGGAACGATAACCCTTAAGGCAAACCGCTTTACCCGGGTGGGATACAACTTTTTAGGCTGGTCTATCGGTTCCAGCACCCTCGTTTCCTTTCCAGACCAAGCGAGTTTTACCTCTTCCACAGATAATCCCGGCTACACTACCCTCTTTGCCCAGTGGTCAAGCACAAGCCATGCCCTTGTCTTTAGCCCGGTGGAAGGGAGCGGGTCCATGGATTCTCTCATCCTAGCCACAGGAAGCGTTCAGACCCTGCCGGCCAATGGCTTTACCCGCCTAGGCCATAGCTTTAGCGGTTGGTCGAGCAGTTTCTACGGGGCGGTCGAATACGCGAACGAAGCTGAATTTACCATGCCCAATGAAAACAAGACCCTCTACGCACAGTGGACCCCGAACAGCGTCAATATCGTTTTTAACCCGAACGGCGGAACGGGAACCATGTCCGCGCAAAGCGTCCAAGCCGGCGCGAGCGTGAGTCTGAACCCGAACGCTTTTACGCGTACCGGGTACTCCTTTGTCGGCTGGTCCATAAGTCCCTCGGCTCAAGCATCGTATCTGAACCAAGGGAATTTCAATATGCCGATTGACCGTACGGTAGGCTTCAACCTCTATGCCCAATGGTCAAGCAACATCTATAGCCTAAGCTTCAGCCCGATGGGCGGCACGGGTAACATGGCAAGCATCAATTTAATTGCGGGGAATACCTATACCCTACCCGCCAACGGCTTTAGCCGCTCAGGCTATGTCTTTGCCGGGTGGTCGAACGATCCCTTGGGAACTGTCCATTACGCGAATCAGGCAAGCCTTACCATGCCTTCCATGCACAAAACCCTCTACGCCCAGTGGCGCAGCACGAACGCAAACCTGGCCTCTATAGAGCCCTCCGTGGGAAGACTCTACCCAAGCTTTAGTCCTACGACCCTCAGCTACAGTCTTGGGTTGACAGGCGCAAGCACGAGCGTTCGCTTCTTGCTTTCCCTAGAGGATTCAAGCTCGACTATGAGCGTTCCCTCAAGCTGGAACAGCAGCCTTGTCTACGGCACAAACACAAAGGCTATCACCGTCACGGCCGCCAGCGGCGCCACCAGGACATACACCATCAGGGTTTATCAAGGCGTCTATTCCTCCAGCATCGGCAACCTCATGTATGTTCCCGCGGGGAGCTTTTCGAGGGGTGGCTCAAACACGGTGGGAGTTTCGGCCATTCTCATGAGCCAATGTGAAATCACCCAAGCGCAGTTTGCCAACCGCATGAGTGGCTATAACCCCAGCTATTATCCCGGAGACCTTTCAAGGCCGGTTGATAGCGTAAATTGGTACGCGGCCGTCGAATTTTGTAACAGGCAGAGTAGCGCCGAGGGCAGGACCCCGGTCTACTCGATAACTGACAGAAGCCCAGCAACAGGCTACCCCATCACATCCGCCACGGTGAGCGTTCCCGACTGGACTGTTAACGGCTACCGTCTGCCTACCCAACTGGAGTGGTATTGGGCCGCAATCGGGGCTATCGAGGGCGGGTACTACGCGGTAACTTTTTCCGGCTATGAACCCTTAAAAATTTCTGACGATTACGCCTGGCACGGGGGAAACAGCGGTGGATCAAGCCATAGCGTAGGGCAAAAGCTTGCCAATGCCCTTGGTATTTTTGATATGTCGGGAAACGTATTCGAATTCGTCTGGGATTGGTATGGTACTATTCCAAGCACGCCACTTGTGGATTACCGCGGCCCTGACACGGGAACTAGCAAATGTAGCCATGGGGGTTATTTTATGATTGGCCCTACAGCTCTCTACACAGGCAACTATACAAGTGCTGGGATAAACAATGGCTATTCATTTGTTGGCTTCCGCGTGGTGCGGCTACCCTAGGGTTTAGGGGGCTGGGGTTTTTAGGCTGTAACCGCTAATTATACCCCAGCTTCCAGGTTTGCAGATAAGTCCCTAGACTGCCTTTCATGGAGGCAATCATGAGACCAGGGCTGAGGAAACACGACAATACAATGGAGAAGACCGAGCCATTTGTTGAACTCACAAGCAATCTCCTGAACGTTCTAGCGCAAGATACATAGTTGCGGATTAATCTTTTCTATTTCGCAACGCTCGTAAAAAAACCAGAAAGCTTGGGAACGGCTCCTTCCAATCAAGGGCATTTACAACCCGCCCGGTCCCGTTTCAATGCCTGTGCTTCGTGGACTATTTTAAACCCGGTTTCCGCAATATCGTAAAAAAGGGCAGCGGGGGTGTAATGACCGGTTACTTTGCTACGGTAAAAGAGAAAAAAACCGCCCCGGTGAGGGGCGGTTAATTGGTCACGGTTATGGAGCAGTCCAAGCCGCAGTTGAGATATTTCCGAGTGCGTAGGTGTAGGAAGAATAGTCGGGTGTGGGAGTTAAGGTATTTATTGCCCTTAAGGAGAAATTATAGGCTACACCAGTGGAGAAGTTATAGTTAGAAATTGAGTAGCCATTAGTAGCGCCCTTTTCGAACACCCTCGCATAAGGCGTGCTTTCATCAAGCCATGTCACCAGCACGGCGTCGTAGTAACCGCTGGGTTCAGTCCAGCTAAATACAGGGTGGTCATAAGAATCGGTGGTAGCACTTAGAGAGATAAGCGTTCCAGGCTGTGTATAAACCGGCCCGTACCGGAAGGCATCTGTCTGATTCGTTCCCACCAAACCCCTTACCGAGAGCTCATACCGCCCTCCATCCGTAAGATGTGTAGCGGGGATGAGGCAGCTAGTTTCCGTTGGGTCATACCTTGTCGGCGTATTGGGAGAACGCTCCTCTACGAGCTTCACTATATAGGAACTATAATTTGTAAGTCCTTTTTGCCAGCTAGCGTCGATATTTCCATTTACGTCAAGGAATGCGTGGAGATTCTCCAAAAGATCGGGTAGGCAGGTGAGGGCGCTCACTACCTTTCCTTGAGAAATATTGCCATTCATATCCTTAACTCGAATCCTCAAGTCATAGTTGGTATTGGAAAAGAGGGTTTGAAAGGTAAAGCGGCTTATTGTTATTGCCATAGCATTATCTATGGGATATTCAAGCCAGTCGTTCGATGTGCTTACTTTACGGCTTAGCACAAGGGAATAATCGTTCATGCCGGACGGGGGCGTCCAACCGACTTCGATGGACGTGGAGCTGATGCTATCCATAACCGAAAAGAATGTTTCCACCTCCGGCACGTTCACTACATTATTACTCAGGGTATTGAACTCCAACACCCGGCCGTCAGAGCGATTGCCGGCTTGATCCACCGTGCGGAGCCTCACCATGTAGCGAGTCTCAGGCGCAAGTTGATCCAAGGTGTACTCCTGGGCAGTGGCCATTCGGTCATGGGGAATGGGTTGGGTTAAGGACGTAGTAGGCTTCCAGATAAGCTCAGTTCCTACGGCCTCGGTAGACGTAGGATGCATCCAGTTAAGCTGAACGCTGTTTTTCTGTATATTCGAAAAAGAAAAATTTTCAACCTCAGGGGGGCCAAATACGTCGCCACCAGGGATAGTCCGTATGGAAACGGTGCGCTCTTCAGAGACGTTGCCGCGGAAGTCGAGGGCATAGAGGCGGAAGTTGTAGTCAACGCTGGCTTTAAAGCCTACTAAACGGCACTGGTCATCGGGCCGCGATATATACTGAGGCTGTTCGGGCCCTGCATCCTCGGGCGACCACTCGATCTTGACGACGGCGAAGTCCGCATCAGTAGGGTTGTTCCAATACAGGGCCACGGTATTGTCGTTCGCGGTTGCCTTGAGACGGGCTACCGGCGAAGGCGCTGTCGTATCATCTGCCGGGGAGAGGTCGAACTCGTTGTCCTTCTCCCCCAGGGCGGGCATATTGGGGAAGATGCCGAGTATGCCGCAGGAGGAAAGGGCAAGCACCGCAAGACCCACAAGGAAGATGCTTCCCAAGAAAAAACGAGGATTGAATTGTCTAGTTAAACGCGGTTTCATCTTCGAAACTCCTTATCGTTCTCAGGGCTACAAATCATGCAAACATGCCTAAAAATCAGCCGTCCTAACTCCATATAAAGACTTTCCAAAGGAGCTATGCCCATTCATGTCTACTACTTGCAAGCGGATGTCGTACGCAGTTTTAGACTTGAGCCCTGATATGACATGTGAATATATAACTGGAACTTGCCGTTCTATTACGGTACTACCTTTTGCGTTTGGATTATCAACCTCGAACCAAGAGAGAATTAGGGAATAGTCTGTCATATTCGGTGGATCGGTCCAACGCACTTCAATCTGTGTACTCGTGATCATTACGTCACCAAATTCGAAGCTGTTTACCTCCGGCACATTAATGCTGGGGGTATGAATTTCACGGATAATACCCTTTGACCGATTCCCAGCCATATCCAGGGTGCGAAAGAGGAAGGTATACGAGGTATCCGCAACAAGCTCCCGGATAGTCTCCAGCCTATCACTAGCTGGAGGCAGTTCTAAGGTAACAATCGGTTGAGTGCTTGAGGTTTTTGGAAACCAGCTAATCTCAACCTTAACAGCTTCCGTATTCATAGGGTCGGACACGGAGTGTAAGGAAAAGGTCGCTTCGTTTGTCTGTGCAGCTTCAATTCTTGCCATTGCAAGCTCAGGCGGAGAGCTAACATCCCCGCCGGGGGTGGTGCGAAGCGGAATGCCCGTCTCTTCAGACATATTACCCTGGAAGTCCAGGGTGAAGAGGCGGAAGTAGTATTCGACGCCCTCGCGCAAGCCGGAGATAATGGTTTGATCTCCCGGTGTTTTTATATAACGCGGGTTGTCAAAGCCCTCTTCCCAGGGATCCCATTCAATCCTCACGGCGGCTAGATCCTCGTCCGGAGGGTTGGTCCAATAGAGAGCCACTTGATTTGCGTTTGCGTTACCAGTGAGACGGTCGACCTTTCCCGGGGCAAAGGTATCGTGGGCATCGTAGGGGAAGTTGGGGTTATCCCGCTTTTCAAAGGCAGGCATATTGGGAAAGATTCCCAGTACGCCGCAGGAGGAAAAAAGCAAGGCCGTGAATGCAAGGCCCATGGCGAAGAGCCCCAGGCGGGCTGCAAAAGCGTGTTTCATCGCATTCCCCTATTGGCTCAGGCCATAGATCTTGAGATTGATCTGCCGCACGGCCTTCTTCTCCTTAGCCGTGTTCGGCAAGAAAAAGAGGGTTGTTATGCCGCTTGTCAAGCCCGCGCTCATAACCAGCCAACCGGCCTTATAGGCTTGGTTGACGTCGTCGATCTCCCCGTTGAGTTCCATGATGCGCAGGGGGTTGTCGGCGCCTATGGAGTTATATTCCTTTATGAGTGCGTCGCCCTTGTTCGCCGAGCTGATGCTGATGCCCAAGCCCACAACGGCTGTCGTCCAGGAGGCGATATTGATGATAAGGGGGGCTATCCCCTTTGCCTGCTTGGACTTTATCTGCATTTGATACTTTTCCCGCTCTTGGATGAGGAGGGCTACCTCGGTAGCCATGACCCCCGCACCAGCCTTGGGGTCCTTGGAGCCTTGGTCGGAACCGTCCATAAAGGAAGCCGTGTTACTTGCAGAGGAGCTTGAGCTGGCTGTTGAGGTGCTTGTCGTAGTGGCGCTCGTGGCCACAGCGCTGCGGTTGAAAACTACCGTAGTGGCGGCGCGGGTAGAGACGTTGGCCGTCTTTACTAAGGCTTCAGAATTGTCAAAGGGAAGGAGGCGGAAGTCGTGGCGGCCTACGGGAAGGGCGTCCGCCACGAGGGGGGCATCGGGGCCTACGTCGCCTAGGAGCTCGGAGCCCATATACACCGTGCCTTCAATTGCGGACTCAAACCGGGCCTTGCCCTTGTCTCCCACCGCGGCGACCGCCGCGCCTTGATCCGAGGCGGCGGTAGTGACGACCGGGGCCTTCTTAGCGCCAATGTAGATGTCCGCGATAAGGCCGGATGAGTTGATGAAGGGGTTCTGCTTGCCACTGGTAACCAGCTTTACCTCCTTGGAGACGTTGGTAAAGATCTCGTTGAGGGACTGACCGGTTTCTATCTGCTTGAGGAGGGCGGCGGTAAAGATGCCATTGCGCCCCGTGCCGTCCTGGGCAACGTCGCCGGCGGCAGTGGCGAAGATGGTTGCCGAACCGCCTTGGACTTCCACGGCGGGAATGACGGAGAGGCCGCGGGTAGTGCCGATATTCCGCGTCTTTGCCTTATCAAAGGGGTTCTCGCGGCAGGCGTCTAGGATGGTTACGCACTTGAGGGCCTTACCCTCCGAATAGGCGTTAATGACTTCATCGAGGGAGAGGGCGGAATACTTCACGTCCTCCGGGCCCTCAAAGAGCTCGTTGATGGGCAGGAGGTAGTTCTTGCTGTCCAGCTGTACCCCGTGACCGGCATAGTAGAAGAGGGCCGTGGCGTCCGGGCTACCCCGCAGGGCGTCCTTAAAGGAGCCAACGGACTTAAGCATGGAGCGGCGGTCGGCGTCAAAGGCTTCAATGACCCGCCAGCCGAGGCGCTTGAGGGCCGCCGACATATCCTTAGCGTCGTTGACAGAATTTTTTAGTGAGGGGATATCCTTGTAGGCGGCGTTGCCGACTACCAAGGCAATCTTCGTCTCGGTCTGTGCGGAAAGGGCCGCGGCGCAGAGGGCAAGGGCCAACGCGCATAGTATTCTCTTCATCATAGCCTCCTAGGAAAGGGAGCGTTGGCAATACCAGGCATGCCGCCCCGCACCATGAAATCACGGGGGGTATGGATGAGCCGGGCATTGCTACTTTTCCCTATAGGCTAAAGTATAGGACGCTTGGGGGATAATCTCAAGCTTCGGGGGCAATTATTTCATAAGACTTGACAGCCTGGCTCGGGGAACTGATGATGGCTGTAATGCTTAAAATCATCAAAGGTTTTTTTTCACTTAAGCTCGCCCTCCCCCTCCTTTGCATCCTCCTTGCGGTGGCTATCATTGGCGGTGTCATCCCCCAAGACCCTGCAGCCACCTACCCTGCCGGCCCCCTGGGCATCCTTGCCCTCTTTTTTAAGCCTGCCGACATCTTCCGCTCTCCCTTTTTCTTTTTGGCCTTGAGCGCCTTCAGCCTCAACCTCGGCGGTTGCACACTCATTGGCTTGAGGAGGCTGTTCAAAGGGGCTACAGCCTGGGGCAGGGGCGGGGCATCTGCCCTCATACACATGGGAATCCTTGTCCTCATTGCCGGGGCATTCCTCAGCTTTTGGGGGCGCAGGGAGTTCAGCTCCCTTTCCTCCGTGGGTGAGAGCGTTGAATTGCCTGGTGGCTGGGCCTATAGAATTAAAGACTTTCGCTTTGACTCATACCCGGATGGGCGGCCGCGCTTCTGGGCGAGCGATATCGAGCTTCTCACATCACTGAAGGGTGGGGATGTTAAGGAGCCAGGGCGGCTTGTGAGTATTGAAGTGAACAAACCAGAGCGCATCGGTCCCTACCTCGTCTTCCAGCATTTTTACGGCCAGCACGAAACCGCCCGCATAGCAGACTCCGCAGGGCGGGTCCATGTACTGCGTGGGGGAGAAAGGCGCCTCATAGGCGGGGTGGATATAGCCTTAGTGGGGGCCGCGAATCCCGCCGCAGAAAATCCCGCAAGCGCCAAGCCCGCCCTCACGGAAGGTTCCCAGATACGGGGGCTCTTTGCCCTTGGCGGGGGGGAGACTCCGGACATCATTGAGGCTAGCGCGGGCGAGACCCTGGGAAGCCTCCGCCTTGTCAGTTTGAAAAACGAGTACTACACGGGAACTAAGGCCGTCTGGGACCCCGGCATCATTCTCGTTATCAGCGGATTTGGCATAGCTTGCCTGGGCCTCTTCCTGCTAAGTCTTTTAAGATTCAGGGCAAGCCGCCCGCTGGAGAACAGATAATGGCTTATATCGTTTTTTTCGTGCTAGGTGCCTCCCTTGCCCTTGCCCTCTGGGGCCTCTTTGCCCCCTTCGGGGCTAAGCGTCGGCGCTCCGCCGCCGGCATAAACCTCTTGGTCTTCCTTTGTCTTGCCTGGCTCTTGGCAGTGCGCGGCAGGGACATAGGTTTTGCCCCCCTTACCGATATCCACGGCTCCCTCTTGTTTTACGCTCTAGCCCTCATTGGCATAGCCTTTGCCTACCTTGTCCAAAAGCGCCTTGGCTTTTTCCCCGCCCTCTACCTTAGCCTGCAAGCGGCTGCCTTTGGCCTCTTTTGCCTGGCATCTTCCCCCCTGGTTCCCCAGGAGGCCCTTCCGCCCCTGCCCGTTCTGCGCAGCGCCTGGCTTGTCCTTCACGTAAGCCTAGCCTTTATCGGCGAGGCCTTTTTCTTCTTTTCCGCCGTGGCCGCCCTCCTCTCCCTCCTCTGCAAGGACAAGGCCCGCGCCACCGCCCTGGACCGCCTCTCCTACCTCTCCATCCTTGCCGGCTACCCCCTCTTCAGCCTGGGAGCCATTGTTTTTGGGGCGGTGTGGGCCCAATACGCCTGGGGCCGCTATTGGGGCTGGGACCCCAAGGAAACCTGGGCCCTCATTACCTGGCTTGTCTATACCATCTACCTTCACATCCGCCTTGTGCTAAAAAAAGGCGGGCGGGCCGCCCCCCTCCTTGCCCTGGCCGGTTTTCTTTGCACCGTCTTTACCCTAGTGGGGGTGAACTATCTGCTGGAGGGCCTGCACAGCTACCGCTAGGCTTTGGAAGGATGGGCGCGGG